>CACAHI010000057.1 GCA_902532225.1 uncultured Pelagibacteraceae bacterium | reverse complement strand
GCTTTATTTGCTGTTCTGTTCGCTTTTACAACAGAAGCAATGGCTGCTAAGAAATCAAAAACTCTAAAAAACACTCAGAAAAAAGGTTTTGTACGTTGTGGTGTTTCACAAGGTCTGCCAGGATTTTCTAATGCTGATGCATCTGGAAATTGGACTGGTGTTGACGTAGATGTATGTAGAGCTGTTGCTGCTGCAGTACTAGGTGATGCGAATAAAGTTAAATTCACTCCGCTAAGTGCTAAAGAAAGATTTACTGCTTTAACATCTGGTGAAATTGATATTTTATCAAGAAACACAACTTGGACACTTTCTAGAGATGCTGACATTGGTCTTACTTTCGTTGGAGTAAACTTCTACGATGGTCAAGGTTTCATGGTTAGAAAAAGTTCTGGAATAACTTCTACGAGCCAATTTAAAGATGGAACTTCAGCATGTACAAACATTGGTACTACAACTGAGCTTAATATGAGAGACTTCTTTAATTCAAAAGGAATTTCTTATGAGCCAGTAGCTTTTGAAAAAGCTGACGAAGTTGTTGCTGCTTATGATGCTGGAAGATGTGATACTTACACAACTGATAAATCAGGTCTTGCTGCTCAAAGAACTAAACTGAGCAATCCAGATGATCACATAGTTTTACCTGAAACGATTTCAAAAGAGCCATTAGGCCCTGTTGTTAGACAAGGTGATTCTGTATGGGAAGATATCGTAAGATGGTCATTGAACGTAATGATTGAAGCTGAAGAATACGGTGTTAACTCTGGAAACGCAGACTCTATGAAAACTTCTGAAAACCCAGCTATCAAGAGACTTGTTGGTGCAGAAGGAGAATTAGGTGCTGCTTTCGGTCTAGATAATGAGTGGAGTTTAAGAATTATCAAACAAGTTGGTAACTATGGTGAAAGCTATAAAAGAAATATAGCAGACACTGGTATTTTGCCTGATAGAGGTCCAAATGAATTATGGACAAAAGGCGGAATTCTTTACGTACCACCTGCAAGATAATTAGTATCTTATAATAAAGTTTAAAAAGGGCTAGATTTTTCTAGCCCTTTTTTTTATTATCACTTTGCTTTATTTATGAATTTTAAGCTTAAAAAAATAATACCCCAATTAATTACATTATTTGTTGTAATTCTAATTTTTGGTTTTTTTACATTTAATGCCCAAATCAATATGGAAAACAGGGGTATTGAGTTTGGTTTTGGTTTTTTAAGCCAAGAATCCTCTTTTGATGTTCAGTTTTCATTAATCGATTATGATGGATCACACTCTTACGCTAGAGCATATTTAGTTGGTTTGTTAAATACACTTTTAGTTGCATTTATAGGAATTATAATAGCAACAATACTAGGTGTAATTGTTGGTATAGCGCGTCTTTCACCAAACTATTTAATAGAAAGAGCAGCAGCTTGGTATGTAGAATTTTTTAGAAATATTCCTTTATTACTACAAATATTTTTCTGGTATTTTGCAGCACTTAGAGCACTTCCTTTACCTCAAGATGCTGATTCTATAATGGGAGTTTTTTATTTAACAATTAAGGGATTATATGCCCCAAGTTTTGTATGGGAAAATTTGGATATCTTTATCTATTCAGTGATAGCTGTATTAATTTCTATCACAGTTATAAGAATTTATGCAAGAAAGTTACAAGAAAATGAAGGAAAACAATTGCCAGTTTTTTCTATTTCTATAGCTCTATTTATTATTTTACCATTATTAACTTTTTTAATTGGTGGAGTTTCATTAAATTTTCAAGTTCCTGTTTTAAAACAATTATCTACAACAGGATTTATTTACGAGGGCGGTCTTAGGCTACCGCCAGAACTAATAGCTTTAACCTTAGCTTTATCGCTATATACTGCAACTTTCATAGCAGAGTGTGTTAGAGCTGGAATTCAAGGTATTAGCAAAGGTCAAAAAGAAGCGGCTGCATCAATAGGTTTAACGCCTAATCAAATTTTAAAACTTGTAATAATGCCACAAGCATTAAGAATAATTATTCCACCTACAACGAACCAATATTTAAATTTAACTAAAAATTCATCTCTTGCAGCAGCTATAGCATATCCAGACTTAGTTTTAGTCTT
>CACAHI010000056.1 GCA_902532225.1 uncultured Pelagibacteraceae bacterium | reverse complement strand
AAAAAATATCTGAAACGTTTAAGGATGATAATTTTATTCTCAGTGATGATAATGGATACTCTTTATGAAGAGAAAAAATTTTATTGCTAAAGACTTAATGACCAGAAAATATAAGACTAGAATTGTAAAACCTAAAAAAGGCAAGGGTAGTTTTAAAAGAAAAAAAAAATAATTTTTTTAAAGTCTAGCTCCAATTTGTTGAATAACTTTAGAAGACATTTCAGTACCTTTATCTAGACTTTCTTTTAAAGACATATTATTCACATGTCCGTGCAAAAAACCTGCTGCAAAAAGATCTCCAGCTCCAGTTAAATCAACAATTTTGAGCCCTTGTTTAATCCCACATTCAACAACTTCACTTCCTTTTATTGCAATGGCTCCATTTTCTCCTCTAGTAAGTACAATCAATTTACCGAGTTGCTTAGAAAAGCTTATAACTTCGTCAAAGTTTTTGGCATCAATTAATGATGTAATTTCTTGTTCATTGGCAAATGTAATATCTAATTTATTTTTTACTAAATCTAAAAAATGAGATTTATGTCTATCAACACAAAATTGATCTGATAATGACATGGCAACTTTATTTGCGTTACTAATTGCTTTGTCAAATGCTTTTTTAGGATCTCCTTCATCCCAAAGATAACCTTCAAGAAATATTATTTCACTTTTTTTAATTGCATCAGAACTAACATCACTTTCATTAATTTTTCCTGCTGTGCCTAGGAATGTACACATTGTTCTTTCAGAGTCGGGGGTAACTAAAATTAAACATGTTCCAGTTGGTAATTCTTCTTTTTTTTTTGAATAAAAGTATTCGACGTTTTCTTTTTTTAATCCTTCTTCGTACTTACTTCCAAGATCATCGTCAGATATTTTACCTATAAATCCTACTTTATTTCCCAGTTGAGATATACCAACTATTGAATTTGCCACTGATCCTCCAGAAACAGTTTTTTCTATTTTAAGGTTGGTTAATAATTTTTTAAATTCATTTTCATCAAAAATTAATTTCATAGTGCTTTTGGTTAAACCATTTTGAGTAATAAAATTTTCATCAACTTTACAGATAACGTCTACATTTCCTATTCCTAAAATTTTCATAATTAAGCTTTCTTTGTTTTTATTGGTGATTTTCTATTAGGATAACAAGTAGTACAAATTTTACAAGTTAAACCATAGCATTCTCTGGCTTTACAGTATTCTCTTCCATAATAGATTATTTGAAGATGGAGTTTATTCCAACATTTTTTAGGAAATAATCTTTTTAAATCATTCTCTGTTTGAACTACATTTTTTCCGTTAGTTAAGCCCCATCTTTGGGCTAATCTATGAATATGAGTGTCTATGGGGAAAGCAGGATGACCAAATCCTTGCGCCATTACCACACTAGCAGTTTTATGTCCAACACCTGGAAGTTTTTCAAGCTCTTCAAAATTTTCAGGAACTCTTCCTTTATGTTTTTCAATTAATTGTTTTGATAGCAAATAAACACTTTTAGCTTTAATTCTAAAAATACCTATACTTTTAATTAACCTTTCAATTTTCTTCCTTCCTAATTTCACAAAGTGTTCTGGTTTATTGTATTTTGGATAAATGTTTTTAGTAACATTATTTACATTAACGTCAGTAGTTTGAGCGGACAGCAAGACAGAAACTAATAAAGTAAATTTACTTCTATGTTTTAAAGGAATTGTTGTTTTTGGATAAATCTTATTTAATAATTTTAATATTATTTTAGATCTTTGAATTTCATTCATTTAAAATTCAAAACATCTCTCATTGAATAAAGGCCAGCTTTTTTATTCATTAACCACTTAGCCGCCGTGAATGCTCCTTCTGAATAAAGGGCTCTATCAAATGCCTCATGATTTAAAGTAATTATTTCTTTGCCACTTGAAAAAGTTACTTCATGCTCACCAACAACCTCATCTTTTCTTAATGAATTAAAATTAATTTTTTTTCCATAAGGAAAAGATTTTTTGTTTAAATATTTTTTTCCAATTAATTTATAAAAGTTTTTATTCTTTCCAACAGCTATGCCTTTTCCTAACATTAGAGCTGTTCCTGAAGGATGATCTTTTTTATGTTTATGATGAACCTCAAAAACTTTGCTTAGGAAATTATTACCA
>CACAHI010000055.1 GCA_902532225.1 uncultured Pelagibacteraceae bacterium | reverse complement strand
TATTACTATAATTAATTACAAAATAATTGATTAATCGCTATTAAGAATTATATTAATTCTGTTGGGTTTCCAACTACAACGATAAACGGATTTCGTAATAAACATTGCGGACGTGGGGGCAGTACCCACCACCTCCACCAAAGAAAATATATGGGGGTGAATTAGAATCGACGAGTGTCTAAAGGTTTTCTTTTCGTTCGGTATTGTTCCGCCGTGATGGGCTAATTTATAAATGCTAACGAAAGTTATGCACTTGCAGCTTAATTAATTTATTAATTAAGTTACGGGGTTTGGGGCACCTGGCAACAGAACGCCCCCTTAATATTTTATAAAAATATTTTTTTAGGTTTGCTTTATAAATTTTGATAAGTCTGGTTTAAAATATTTGGGACCTTTCATTACTTTTCCTGCTTCATTATAGATAGGTTTACCATTTTCGTCTAACTTACTCATATTTGATGATTGAACTTCTTCAAAACAATCATCAAGATTAACTCCAAATGAATGTCCTGCACCGTAAGTTACATATAAAATATCGGTCAAGGCATCAATTACCTCTTTTAAATCTTGATTTTTTATTGCCTCTTTTAGCTCTTCTAATTCTTCATTAATTAAACTTATTCTTAAATTATTTATTTTTTCTGAACTTAAACCCGGTCTAGTTTTTACTTCCTGACCAAAGGTTTTCATAAATAATCCGACTTTTTCAAAGTTTGTCATTATGCTCCTATATGATTCTTTTATTTTTTATTGTATAAGAGTTTATCGCTGTGTCCAAAAAAATGAAATATAGAAAAGAATTTGATAGTATAGGAGGTATAAATGTGCCATCGGATAAATATTGGGGTGCATCTACACAAAGATCAAAAAAATATTTCAATATTGGTGATTTTTTAGTTAGACCTATGCTAATCAAATCTATCGCTATAATTAAGAAATCAGCAGCAATTGTAAATTTTAAAAACAAAGACATTGACAAAAAAATATCAGTTGCAATTGTTAAAGCCTCTAATGAAATTATTCAGGGTAAACTAGCTGATAATTTTCCTTTAAAGGTGTGGCAAACAGGATCTGGAACACAAACTAATATGAATGTTAATGAAGTTATATCCAATAGAGCAATTGAAATTATAGGTGGAAAAAAAGGATCTAAAAAACCAGTGCATCCTAATGATCACGTTAACAAATCACAATCTACAAATGATGTTTTTCCAACTGCAATGCATATTGCAATAGCATTGGAAACAAAAAATAAACTTTTACCTTCATTAAACTTGTTAAATAAAGAGTTAAAAAAAAAAGTTAATAAATTTAGAAAAATTGTTAAAATAGGTAGAACTCATTTACAAGATGCAACTCCGATCTCTCTGGGACAAGAGTTTTCAGGTTATCAATCTCAATTAGAAAAATGTATAGATAGAATAAAAAAAGCTTTGGATGAAATTTATTATTTAGCACAAGGTGGAACAGCTGTGGGAACAGGAATAAATACAAAAAAAAATTTTGATAAAAAAATTATTAATGAAATAAAAAAAATAACAAAACTACCATTTAAACCTGCAAAAAATAAATTTGCTGCCCTTGCAGCTCATGATGCAATTGTTAACTTTTCAGGTACTTTAAATACTGCTTCTGTCTGCTTAATGAAAATTGCTAATGATATAAGATTTTTGGGTTCTGGTCCAAGAGCTGGTTATGGAGAGTTATTGTTACCTGAAAATGAACCTGGATCATCTATAATGCCAGGAAAAGTAAATCCAACTCAATGTGAAGCTGTAACTATGGTTTGTGTTAAAGTAATTGGAAATCACAATGGAATAACAATGGCTGGATCACACGGACACTTTGAATTAAATGTTTTTAAACCGCTAATTATACATAACATACTTCAGTCAATTAATATTCTATCTGACAGTACAAAAAGCTTTGCCAGATATTGTATAAGTGGTTTGAAAGCCAACAAAATAAAAATAAAAGAACATCTTGATAATTCATTAATGCTAGTAACTGCCTTATCTCCAATTATTGGTTACGATAATGCAGCTAGTATTGCAAAAAAAGCTTTAAAAAATAAAACAACTTTGAAAATTGAATCTATTAAATCAGGTTTAATAAAAGAAAAGGAATATGACAAAATTGTTGATCCGAAGAAAATGATCAAACCATCTTAAACATAGAAAATAA
>CACAHI010000054.1 GCA_902532225.1 uncultured Pelagibacteraceae bacterium | reverse complement strand
TTTATACTTCGTTGCCTCTTCTGCTTGCTTTATTAAATTAGTTAACTGTTTTTCTTGTTGTCTTCTTAGCTCATCTGCACGTTTAAGATTATTTTGAGCTCCATCCAATCTTAATTCAGCCTCATGTCTTCTGGCATGAAGCCCGGATATCCCAGCCGCTTCTTCCAAAATTGCTCTTCTATCCGCTGGCTTTGCTGTTACTAATGCTCCTATTCTTCCTTGACTTATTATTGATGGTGAATGAGCACCGGTTGATAAATCTGCAAAAAACATTTGAGCATCTTTTGATCTTATTTCTTTTCCGTTGAGATAAAACTTTGAACCTTTATCTTTTTCAATTCTTCTTTTTATTTCAATTTCCTCTAAGCCTTTGTATTGAATTGGGCCATCTTTATCTTTATTTGAAAGATTAATTAAGACTTCGGCTATATTTTTAGAAGCTTTGTTTGAAGTTCCAGAAAAAATTACATCTTCCATTCCAGATCCCCTCATACTTTTTGCCGAAGTCTCACCCATACACCATCTTAAAGACTCAACTATATTTGATTTACCACATCCATTTGGCCCCACTATACCAGTCAAACCTCTTTCAATTAGAAATGTAGTTTTTTCAGCAAAGGACTTAAAACCATTTAATTCGATTTTTTTAAAATCCATTGCTGGACTATATCAGTTTTTCTATAATTTTTTTTAAATTTTTGAAGTTTAAAGGTTTATCGAACTTTTTGTTATTAATTATAATCGTAGGAGTAGCATTTACTTCAAATTTTTTTACACCTTTGATTCGATCTTCTAATATATGATCTTCAATCTTTTTATTGTTTAAACATTTATTAAAATCAATATCAAAATTTTGTTTATTGACAATTGATTTTAAATTTATATTAAGTTGGTCAATAGTTTCTCCTTTTACCCAATCATCTTGATTAAGAAAAAGATAATGCAAAATTTTTGAGTCTCCGTCATTTTTACAATGAGCAATTTTTGATGCATTAAATGCAGCCAAATCTAGAGGGAAGCTTTTAAATTCTATTGATACCAAACCTTGATCAATATACTGTTTTTTTAGTTTTGGAAAAACATGTTTATGAAAGTCTGCACAATGACTACAAGTTAATGATTCAAAAACAATTATATTTACTTTGGCATCCAAATTGCCATCTATAATTGATTTTACTTTCTCTTCAGAATTCACTGGCAAGAAAATTAATAAAAAAAATAATATTTTTAAGACTGATTTATTCATTTTTTTCTTATGTGATTGTCCAACTCTAATAAAGCATTTTTAATTTTTTCATTTTTAATAATGGATATTTTTTCAGCAAATTTGCTTTTTGTCACTTTTTTTTTAGATTTTTTCATTAATTTTTCTTGTTCTTCTTCGAATGTTAGTAATTTTATTTTTTCTACAACTTTATATCCAAAAAATTTATTCATTTTTTCGATAATATGGTTTTTTGAGTATTCCATATCTGTTTCGTGACCTCTCTTGACCATCACACTAAGGCTACTAACACTTAACTTACTTGAACTTTTAAAAGACTTCGGATAACAAACTTTAAAAAAATCTTCGCCAACTATATACTTCCAATTATCTATTGTTTCTTCATATATTTTGCCTTTTTTTTTAATAATCCTTCTTATTTTTGTGGGCAAAGTATTTTTAAAAGATCTTAATCCTTGAATGGTTTTATTTCTCTGCTTAGTATTAGATTTAAATTCCATATGAACAACAGAAACATATCAAAAAAAATTCTATATTGGTACGATAATAATAAAAGAATATTACCATGGAGAAAGCAAACTTTAAAAAAACAAAAACAATATTTTATACTAGTAAGTGAATTTATGTTGCAACAGACGCAAGTGAAAACAGTAATACCTTATTTTAAAAATTTTGTAAAAAAAGTACAAACTTTAAGTGCACTATCAAAAATAAGCGATAAGAAGCTAATGAAATATTGGGAAGGATTAGGATATTATAGCAGGGCTAGAAATTTAAAAAAGACAGCAGAAAAAATAATTTCTGATTATGATGGAAATTTGCCAAACAACATAGAAGATTTAAAAACCTTACCAGGAATAGGTGATTATACTTCAAGAGCAATAATGGCAATAGCGTTTAATAAACCATATATCCCATTGGATGGAAATGTCGAAAGAATACTAAAAAGAATTTTTTATTTAAAGAAAAAATCAGAAATTTCTAAAGATAATTTAAATAAAAAAAAAAAATTTTTTGGCAGTTCAGCAAGATCAAGCGATTATGCCCAAGCAATTATGGAAATTGGAGCCTTAATTTGTAAACCTATAAACCCACTATGTTCAGGGTGTCCAATTTCAAAAAATTGTCTATCCCTAAAAAAAAATGACTTTCA
>CACAHI010000053.1 GCA_902532225.1 uncultured Pelagibacteraceae bacterium | reverse complement strand
TTTTTCAAATAGTTTTGCTAGAAAAGTTTTTTTTAGACTCTTTTTTAAACTTGCTGATAAAATTATAGTAAACAGTTTTGATTTTCAAAACTTATTTTACAAAAAATTTAATATTAGATCAATAATGATTTATAACCCATCATTTAATAAAAAAAAAATTATAAGAAAATCAAAAGAAAAAATTAAATTTAATTTCTTTAAAAACATTAAAGAACTAAAAATAATAAGCGTAGGAAGATTGGTAAAACAAAAAAACCATATTTTATTGTTAAATGCCCTAAATAATTTAAAAAATAAAATTAGATTTAAGTGCATTATAATTGGCAAGGGAAATAAATATAGTTTTTTGAAAGAGTTTATAAGATCAAAAAAATTAAAAAAAAAAATCAAGCTACTTGGATATAAAAAAAACCCATTACCTTACATCTTAAAATCTGATGTTTTTATACTAACCTCAATACATGAGGGATTGCCTAATGTTCTGATTGATGCGCTAACATTGTCAAAAAAAATTATTTCATCGAATTGTAAAACGGGACCAAAAGAGATACTTCTTAATGGAAAAGGTGGATATCTTTTTAAAAACGATAGTCAAAAAGACCTTGAAGAAAAAATATTGTTAATGATGAGGAATTATAAAAATAATAAAAAAATTTATTTAGGAAAAAAGAATTTAAATTGTAAAAAATATTTGGAGTTAATGATTACATTATAAAAATTATGTGTGGAATTATTGGATATATAGCAAATAATGAAAATCAAAATTTAGAAAAAAAATTTGATTTTTATTTTAATCAACAAAATCATAGAGGGCCTGACTATAAACAAAAACTAAAGTTTAGTTTGAATAAAAACTATGTGTGTTTAGGATTTAATAGATTGTCAATTATTGATGTTTCCGCCAATTCTAACAAAATTTTTAATGACGATAATTATTCATTATTATTTAATGGAGAAATATATAATTTTTTATATTTAAAAAAAAAATACTTAAGCCAACATAAATTAGAAACTGACACGGACACTGAAGTTCTTTTTAAACTATTGATTTTAAAAAAAGAAAAAATTTTTGAGGAGCTAGAAGGCATGTTTTCAATAGTTTTTTTAAACAAAAAAAATAAAACGCTTATTTTATCAAGAGATTATACGGGGATAAAACCTTTGTACTATTCAATTTATAGCAATGGTATCTTTTTTTCATCAGAAGCTTGGTTTCAATATAGCATTTCTAGTAGAGAACTGGATTTTAATAAACTTAATTTTTTTCTCAAATTTGGATTTAATCATTACTCTTCAACTTTAATTAAGAACGTAAAAAAAGTTTGCCCAAGTGAATATATTGTATTTGATATTGAGGAGAAAAAAATCGAAAAGAAAAAATATTTTTCTCTAAAAAAGCAAAGCGAAAAAAATGATATAGATGGTAATTCTTTTCAAAAACTAATTGATAATGTGGTAAAAAAAAACTTAATATCAGACAGAAAAGTTGGAGTTTTTTTATCTGGTGGAATAGACTCTGCGGTAATAGCTTCAACTGCAAAAAAATTTAATCCTGATATTGAAGCATTTACCTCTTACATTGAGCCTCAAAATAATTTTGAAAAATTTAATTTTGAAATTGAATATGCTGAAAGACTGGCAAAATATTTAGGAATAAAGCTTAATAAGTGTCCAATTAATACAAATAGCAAAACTCAAAAAGAGGAGCTTATAAATTTAATTTTATCTTTTGATGAACCTCTTGCAAATTTGAATAGTTTCAACTCTTATTTTCAATCAAAAAAAGCATCAGAAAATGATTGTAGAGTGGTTTTAACAGGTGATGGGGCTGATGAAATTTTTGGAGGATATGATAGATATAAAAAAATTTTTATAGCCCAAAAACTAAAAATATTAAATTTATTCAGCAAAAAAATAAAAAATATTAATCAAATTTCTTCTAAAAATATACCTTTTCATTTTTATGATTATTTAAATCCTTCAAAATATAAAAAATTATTTTGTGAAGATATTAATTTTTCTTCTATTGAATTAGATTTGCCTGAGGACTTAAATAAAATAAATATAATGAATTATTTTGATATAAATTACTGGTTACCTGAGGAATCAAATTTTAAGCTTGATAGAACGTCAATGATTAATTCAGTTGAGGGAAGAGTTCCATTTCAAGATATTCAATTACTTAATAAAATTTTTCCTATAAACTATAATAAAAAAAATTCTTTTCTAGAAAATAAAATTTTTCTCAAAAGATATATAAAAGACATTCCAGAATTCATTAAAAAAAGGAAAAAACATGGATGGTTTTCACCTGAATCATTTTATTTAAGAAATTACTTAAAAGATTTTTTCTTTGAAACATTTAACGAAGATAACGTTAAAAATCAAAAGATATTTAATCCAAAAGAGAT
>CACAHI010000052.1 GCA_902532225.1 uncultured Pelagibacteraceae bacterium | reverse complement strand
CTAGACTATGAAACCCAGCTACAAGCTCTGGCATTGCTGTCATTGGTATTTTAAAAGCAATAAACGCTCCTATTGACCCTCCTACAAGTAGTAAAATTAACAAATATAAAAAACCTGTTGAAAAATTATCAACTGACAAAATTGTAACACCGATTGCTATTGCCATTCCAATTATACCAAATAAATTTCCTTGCCTTGATGTTTCTGGTGATGAAAGACCTCTAAGAGCTAGAATAAATAGTACGCCTGAAATAAGATAAAATACTGCTAACAAATTCGATGATATCATTTTTTATCTTTCTTTTTTTTTTTATACATAGCCAACATTCTTTGGGTAACTAAAAAACCTCCAAAAATATTAACTGCGGCCAAAATTATAGCCAAAAATCCAAAAATGTTTGCTGTATCAAATACATTTTCAGATTTGCCTGCTAAAGCAGCAATAATTGCTCCTACAATAATTACTGAGGAAATAGCATTTGTTACTGACATTAAAGGTGTATGCAAGGAAGGAGTAACACTCCAAACAACATAGTATCCTATAAAAATAGAAAGTATAAAAATACTAAATCTAAATATAAATGGGTCTATATCCATAAATTTACTTTATTATTGTTTTAGCAATAATTTCATCTTCTAAATTAATATTAATTTTTTTGTTTTCTTTGTCATACAAGTTTAAAACAAAATTAAATACATTTTTTGCGTAAAGACTAGAAGAAGATGTAGGTAATTTGTTTAATATATTTCTTTCGCCCATTATTTTAACTCCGTTTTTTTCTACAATCTTATCTACCTGGGTAAATGCTACGTTGCCCCCTTGGATGGCTGCTAAATCATAAATTACTGATCCTGACTTCATATTTTCTATCATATTTTCTTTAATAATTAATGGGGCTTTTTTGCCTGGTATCAAGGCAGTACAAATCACAATATCAACTTTTTTAAGTGTTTCACTTAATAATTCTTCTTGTTTTTTTTTAAATTCTTCAGATCCTTCTTTTGCATATCCACCTTTTGTTTCCAAATTTTCAGCTCCCTCTACAGTTAAAAATTTTCCTCCTAAACTTTCTACTTGTTCTTTTGAGGCCATCCTTACATCTGTGGCAAATACAATTGCTCCCATTCTTTTTGCAGTAGCTATTGCTTGCAAGCCTGCTACTCCGGCACCAATAACTAAAACTTTTGCTGCAGGTATAGTCCCTGCCGCAGTCATCATCATTGGTATAGCCTTTTCAAAAGTTGAAAATGATTCTACTACAGCCTTGTAACCAGCTAAATTTGCTTGAGAAGAAAGTATATCCATAGACTGGGCCCTAGTAATTCTAGGTAATAGTTCCAAAGAAAATAGATTTACTTTTCTTTTTGTTAATTCTTCAAGTTTATTTTGATTTTCGAATGGGTTTAGAACACCAATAAAAATTTGATTAGATTTTAAAAAAGAACTTTTATCTTCATCTAACAAATTCATTTGAATTATAATGTCTGAATTTTCTATTATAGATTTATCATTATCAATAAAGGTAACTCCAAGATCACTGTATTCTTTGTCTTCAAAACCTAAATGCTCTCCATAATTTTTACTTAGCTGAACCTTAAATCCCAAACCAATATATTTTTTTGCTATTTCTGGAGTTATTGAAATTCTTTTCTCTAAATCTCTATTTTCTGATACTGAACCAATTATCATAAAAAATTAAAGATTATTTTTGTCTAGCTTTAAATTTTGGGTTTTTCTTATTAATTATATAAACTCTACCTCTTCTTCTCACAAGCTTTGAGTTCAGATCTCTTTTTTTTAACGATTTTAACGAGCTAGCAATTTTCATAAGATTTTTATGCCTGGCAACGACCTACTCTCCCATGTCTTAAGACAAAGTACCATCGGCGCTGAAGGGCTTGACTTCCGAGTTCGGAATGGGATCGGGTATTACACCTTCGCAAAAATCACCAGGCAGAAAGGATATAATGTAAATTAATCTAAAAGTAAATGTTAATTATTCGACTATTTTTTTATGAAAAGTCTTAACATTTCAAATAATATTAAAAATCCATCTTTAATTGCATTAACCTTTTTTTTTCCACCAATTCTAGGTCTTTCATATGAAGGAATGTCTATAAATTTTAAATTTTCCTTTTTGGCTTTGATTGGAAATTCAACACAAAACCTAAAGTCCGAAGAAATCACGTTAAGTTTTTCAAAAGACATTTTTTTTCCAAGTACATAAGTATACAATATGTCTGTTAAATTTAATTTAAACATTAAATTTCCTAAAAAAGAAAAAACTTTATTTCCAATAAAAGTTACTAATGTATCATCATCACTTCCTCCACCAGGTTTTTTATAACGTGATCCAAATATAAAGTCTTTGTCATAACATTTTTCTAGCATTTCGGTAAGATACTTGGGGTCCATTGATCCGTCTGCATTAATTATACACCAGTA
>CACAHI010000051.1 GCA_902532225.1 uncultured Pelagibacteraceae bacterium | reverse complement strand
TTTTCGTTGTTCATCAGCCATTTCTACATTTTCTAAAATTTGAGATTTTCTTGACTCAAGGTTTGCGCTTATTTTTGGCAAAATAGCCTTAGATAAAATTATAAATAAAATTCCAAAACTAAATATTAACCAAAATATTTGCGATACCCAAAACTCGGGATTTAGCTGTGGCATACCTCCACTTTCTTCCGCCCCATGCGAAAAACTATTTACCGCAAATATAAATATTAAATTTGCAAAAATTATTTTTTTTAACATTAATTAAAATGCAAATAAAATAATTAAAGCTACAACCAACCCGAATAATCCAGTTGCTTCTGCTAAAGCGAATCCTAATAATAAATTAGGAAATTGCTTTTGTGCTGCAGAAGGATTTCTCATAGCACCAGATAGATAATTACCAAATATAATACCTATCCCAACACCTGCTCCTGCAAGTGCTATTGCTGCTAACCCTGCTCCGATCATTTTTGCTGCTTCAAGTTCCATTTTTCCTCCTTATTGGTTTAATGGTGTAAATTTAATGCATCATTTAAATAAATGCATGTTAAAATTGCAAATACATAAGCCTGTAGAAAAGCAACTAATATCTCAAGGCCCGTAAGAGCAACAGAAAAACTTAGTGGAAGCCATCCACCTACAATACCAAGGCTAATCACAAAGCCTCCAAAAACCTTCATCATTGTATGACCTGCCATCATGTTGGCAAATAATCTTACAGAAAGACTAATAGGTCTACTTAGATATGAAATTATTTCAATAATTACTATCAAAGGTAATAATATAATAGGCACTCCACTAGGTACAAATAATTTAAGATAACCAAGTCCGTGCTTTAAAAAACCAATCACAGTAACACCTATAAAAATAAACGACGCAAGCACAAATGTAACAATAATATGACTAGTAACAGTAAATGAGTACGGAATCATTCCAAACATATTGCAAAATAGCACAAACATAAATAATGAAAATATGAACGAGAAATAAGGTTTTGCTTTTGAACCAGCTGTATCGTTAATCATTTTAGAAACAAATGAATAACTCAATTCAGCTAATAGCTGTATTTTATTGGGTATTATAGATTTTTTTTTTGATCCTAGATTAAATATTATTATGATACTAATTACACTTATTATCATAAATAGACTTGCATTCGTAAAAGAAATATCTATTTGGCCAATTTTTATTTCTGGTCCAATTCTGTAAACATTGAATTGGTGCATTGGATTTGCTGCCATAGTTTTCCTTCTAATATTCTATTTATTCATTTTTTTCGCAGATTTAATTACATTCAATATCCCAGTAGCTACACCTAAGAAAAAAAATAATAAAATTAACCATGGTTTAGTACCAAACCAATTGTCTAAAATAAACCCAATAATTGTCCCAACTACCACTGCAGCAACCAATTCTGTGCTCATTTTGAAAGCTACACCTAAATATGATCCATGATTACTTTTGTTTTTATTGATTTTTTTTGAATCTATCTTATTTTTTGCAATTTTAAGGCGAGTTTTAAATTGATCTTCATCCATTAAGCTAGGCAACCATACTCTCTGCTTTTTGAAGATCAACAGCCACAAGTTGACTTATTCCTTTTTCAGGCATTGTTACACCGTATAATCTATCCATTTTTGACATTGTTAAAGCATGGTGTGTAACTATAATAAATTTTGTTGATGTAATCTTTGTTAGTTCTTCAAGTAGATTACAAAATCTTGTTACGTTTGCATCATCAAGAGGAGCATCAACTTCATCTAAAACACATATAGGAGCCGGATTTGTCAAAAATACTGCAAATATTAGAGATAAAGCAGTAAGAGCTTGTTCACCACCAGAAAGCAATGTAATGGATTGCAATCTTTTTCCAGGTGGACTTACCAACATTTCAAGACCAGCATCTAGTGGATCTTCAGAATCTACTAGTTCAAGTTTTGCATTTCCACCGTTAAACAATTTAGTATAAACTTCATTGAACTTTCTATTTACTTTCTCAAATGCTTCAATGAGTCTCTCTCTTCCTTTTTGGTTCAATTCATTTATGCTTTCTTTTAATTTTATTATTCCTGTGACCAAATCCTGTCTTTCTTGTTCCATTTTTTTGATTTCATTTTCATATTTTGTCTGTTCTTCATCAGCTCGTAAATTTACAGATCCAAGTTTGTCTCTTTGTCTTTTTTTTTGATCTAAAAGTTCTTCCTGAGACACTGAATCAGGAAATTCTTCATTAGCATCAAGATTTGAAAATTCTAACAAGTTTTCTTCGGTTAAGCTTAATTCTGATTGCATTATGTCAAGTAAATCATTTTTTCTTTTTTTTAGCCCATCAACAGTTGCCCCGGAGCTAGCCTTTCTTTCTCTAACTTCAATCGATTTTTCTTTAAGATTGTTTAGTTCGTCTTTTTTTGATTTTATTTTTTGATCAAGATCATATATTATTTTTTCACTTTGCTCTTTTTCTTCCCCTGAAAGTCTCAAAGACTCTGAAGTTTGACCTTTTTTCTCTGCTTGAGATTGGGGTTCTTTTTCTAATTCATCTAGTTTTTGGCCTACATTATTTTTTCTACTATTTAATTGGACAATCATTTTTTCAGAATTAAT
>CACAHI010000050.1 GCA_902532225.1 uncultured Pelagibacteraceae bacterium | reverse complement strand
CAGATGCTGTTGATTTAAGAGATTTTAAATATAAAAAAAAATTAAATAGCAAAATATCAAGAGTTTTTTACGTTGGGAGTTTTTATAAAGGAAGAGGAATAGAATTGATATTGGATATTGCTAAATTATTGCCAAAAAAAAAATTTATTCTATATGGTAAAAGAGATGAAAAAATGAATGAAAATTTTCTACCAAAAAATGTTAAAATTTATGATTATGTTCCTTTTTATAAAATTCCAAAAATTCTTAAGAAGGCCGACTTGTTATTAATGCCATATTCTTTATCCGGGGTATCTATTAACTCAAATAAAATAGATACCTCAAAGTATGCTAGTCCAATGAAAATGTTTGAATACTTAGCATCCGGAGTTCCATTTATAAGTTCGAACTTAAAGGTTCTAAAAGAGGTATTAAAAGATAAAAACAATTGTTTAATAGCGAAAAATAATGACCCAAAAACGTGGGTTGAAAGTATTATGAAAATTGAAAATAAAAAAAAATTAAAAAAAAAAATATCTTCTAATGCTTTAAAAACAGCATCCAATAACACTTGGTTGAAAAGAGTAATTAAGATTATTCAATGGGATAAAAGAAATACAAAATGAAAATATTGGTAACAGGAGCAGCAGGATTTATAGGTTTCCATTTTATTAATTCAATAAAAAATAAAAAAATAAAAATTTATGGTATCGATAATTTAAACGATTATTATTCGACAAAATTAAAAAAAGATAGATTAAAATATTTAAAAAAAAATAAAAATTTTTATTTTTATAAAATTGATATTTCAAATTTTTCCTCACTCAAAAAAATTTTTAAAAATAAATTTGATGTAGTATATAACTTTGCTGCTCAAGCAGGAGTTAGATATTCATTCCAAAATCCCAAACAATATTTAGAGTCAAACGTTGTAGGTTTTTTTAATATTTTAGAATTAAGTAGAATTACAGGTATAAAAAGAATATTTTATGCCTCCTCTAGTTCGGTTTATGGAGACTCTTCATCCTTTCCTATAAATGAAAAAAATAATCTAAACCCAAAGAACTTTTATGCTTTGTCGAAAAAAAATAATGAAGAAATTGCAGAAATATATGCAAAAAAATATAATATTAATTTAATTGGCTTAAGATTTTTCACAGTATTTGGAGAGTGGGGAAGGCCGGATATGTTTATGATGAAATACTTAGAATCATCTAAAAAAAATAAAATATTTAAACTTAATAATTTTGGAAACCATATTAGAGATTTTACTTATATAAAGGATGCTATTTCAATAATAAAAAAATTAAAATTTTCTAGCCGTCATGATATTTACAACATTTGTTCAAATAGACCTGTAACACTAAAATACTCAATAAAATTAATGAGTAAATTTATTAAGAAACCAAGAACTATTAAAGTTGGTTTTCAAGAAGGTGATGCCATAAAAACTCACGGAGATAACAGAAAAATTTTAAAAAAAATAAAAGGTTATAAATTTACTAGTTTTGATTTAGCAGTAAAAAAAACAATTCTTTGGTATTTAAATTATAAAAAATAAAAAATGTCACTTTACAGCGATATTACCATTATTATTGTAGCCTATAAAAGTGAAGACATAATTAATGAAACAATTGAAAACATTGGAAAAAACTACAAAATTTTAATTGCTGAGAACTCTGAAAATATTGATTTCAAAAATAAAATCGAAAAAAAATATGAAAATTGCACAGTATATTTGACTGGTGATAATTTAGGAGTTTCAAAAGCAGTTAATATTTTACTTAAAAAAGTAGAGACCAAGTTTTCTCTTTTTATTACTCCAGATGCATTCCCAAAAGAAGACTGTATTAATTTACTTTACAATGAGTTAACTGCTAATGATGAAGTAGCAGTAGCATCTCCGAGAAATATAAATGAAAAATTAAAGAATTTGTTTGGTTATTATCCTACAAGAAAAATTCTTCATAAGGATGATATTCAATCCATCCCCGTAGACTGGGTATTTGGAGGTGTAATGCTTTTAAATAACTATGTAATACAAAAAATTGGCTTCTTTGATGAAAACTTTTTTTTAGATTACGAAGAGGTTGATTTATGCATAAGAGCAAGAAAAAATAATTATAAAATATTATTTTGTAATCATGCAAAAACAGTCAATTTAGATCATCAATCATCAAAATTTGAAAACAAAATTAAAGCACATAAAACTAGAATATGGCATTACGGCTGGTCGATGCATTACTTTCATAAAAAGCATTTTAATTTAAGAGAATATGTAAAAGTTCCATTATCCATGTTTTTTTTAGCAAATATTAAAATAATTTATCACTTAATTTTCTTCAACAAAATTAAGTTGAACAATTATTTTTATTTTATAAGAGGATATGTTTCTTCTGTTTTAGGAAAAAATTCTTATCTAAGATAAAATTTTATTTTTTTTTTATAACTACCATTTTAATTCCGGTATATTTTTTTTTAATTTTAAAATAATCCGTAAATGGCAAAACTTTAATTTCAAATTTTTTTTTATTAAGTGAGGAAATTAATTTGTTGCATCCATATTTTTTTATTAAAGATACATTATTTGTGTAGTAGTCATCAAATATAAATATTGTTTTTTTATTTGAAATTTTCAAAGAGT
>CACAHI010000049.1 GCA_902532225.1 uncultured Pelagibacteraceae bacterium | reverse complement strand
TAACTTTATTAAAATAAATTAGAGAGAATTGGTTAAATTTTTTATTTCTTTCAATATCTAATTTTTTTTTATATTCTTTTTCAAAATCAAATTTAAGTTTTTCTTCCTGAATGTCTTCTAATTTTAAAATCAAGTATCCAGAATTTCTTTTTATTATATCAGTTGTCTCTCCAATATTTATTTTTTTTAATTCATTTAGAACATTTAGATCCAATCGATCTTCTCTTATGAAACCAATTTTTCCACCATATTTTGATGTTTCTGATATGCTAAATTTTGAAGCAGTATTAGCAAATCCATTTTTAATTATGCTTTCTTTGATATTATTATAATCATTTTCATATTCAGAATTACTCTTAGGATTAAATAATATTTCTGAGATAGAATATTTCTTATAGACTGACTTAATGTCTTTCTGTTTTAAATCTGATTTAATTTTCTCTTCATTAATTTTAACTTGATTTACATATTTTTTAAATATTAAATTATTCCACAAAGATTCAATTTTTATTTTAATTAATACATCCTCGTAATTTAATCCATTATCCTTTAGTACTATTTTTAGTTGATCTAAAGTTTCTAAATTTAATTTATTTATAAATCTATCTACAAGTTTATTTACAAATGGATAGTTGTTATCAAGATTGTAGTATTTTTTTATTTCAATTTCTTTTATTTTTTCTCTAATTAGTGAATTTTTAGATAAGAAAAACAACTCCTTTTTTTGCATTTTTTTTATACTTGGATTTAATAATTCTAGATACTTTATTTCATTTTGGACATCTCCATTTGTAATAATTTGATTATTAACCTTGCTTACAATGTAAATCTCATTAGCATGCAGATAATTTGCAGCTAAAAAAAAAAATATTAGTATTAAACTTAAAAAACTGTTTTTTTTCATTTACCAAAACTAGGAGTATTTACTTTTCCAAAAGGTACTATCGTTAGAGTAAAAAATAATGACTCATTTGGTTTTACATCTGAGTCGTTGTAGTAATCTTTTTTATATTCTAAACCTGCAACTAAGCAATCATTTTTCCATTCATAAATCAAATTATAGAACTCCGTCATATCTAACTCTCTATTTCTTCTTCCAGAAAACGATAAGGATCGATTTTCATCAAATTTATATTTTGTTGTATTTGAAAGATAACTTTGGTTATTTTCTGAATGTGCATCGTCTAAAAAACTAAATGAAGTTACAAAATTATTTATTGAAAAAGTAGATTTTATTTCATCATAGTTTGACTTATCAATATTATTATCAATCGAAAAATTGTACTCTAAATCTAACCATTCAGTAGCGTTATATTTTAAATTTCCAAAAACGTCAGAGGTTTTATTACCCAATGTACTTCTAGTTGGTAAATCCAAATCTTTTTTCTCTCTTTGTACGTTTGCAAGCCCTAAAGAAAATATATTTTCGTTATTGCTATTTAATTTTTCATATTCAATTCCATATGTTACTGAAGTTCCACCCTCTACTGAGTCATTTAAACCAAGTCTGTTAAATCCAAAAACGTTATCAATATTTATATTTCTATCGAGACCTCTAATATTTCTTGATTTGTTAGGACTATACATTAATGCAAACTTAGGCGTTAAAAAACTATTACCTTTTTCATTATATCTAACTAAAGGAAGAGAAGATTCGTACATGAACTTTGAAAAAAGTGCACTTGTATCTTTTACTGAGCTAGTATTTTTTGTGTCTTTGTTTACATTTTTTAATTGAAAATTAAATATATTTTTTAATCCTTTTAATGAAATTAAAGGATTTGAATTAAAATTTAAATTGTTTATCAATGAACCTTCGTATACATCGGTATCATATTTTTTTTGATATGTTGTGAGATCATATGAAATATTCATCATATTATTTTCATCATTAAGTAATCTAGAATATTGAACGTATGGGTAAATGAATTCATAACGATCAGATTGTTTTTTTGATAGATCTTCGTAAACTTTTAAGTTAGCAGTTAAGGAATTTTTTTCATCACTTCCTTGAAAATCAATATAAGAAACTAGAGTAGATGTACTACTAATCAAATTTGACGTTATGTTATAAGCCTTTAAATATGTATCATTGCTAAGTTTTTGTATATTAAATTCTAATTTGGAGTCTTTAAAAAATCCATTTATTAAATTAATTTTAGAATTTGCAAAAAAATGATTTTTATTTTTTGAGTTGCCGCTGTTATTTTTATCTTCAATAAAGTAGCTAAAATCAACTTCACTATATGAATTTTTGTTAACCTGTCTATATTCATTTTGAAAAATTATTTTATCTGTAAAAATTCTAGGTTTAAAAGTTAAATCTCTACTTTTAGAGATAACTTTAAAATAAGGTATTGATACACTAGTTCCATGAGTGCTTGATTCACTAAGGCTAGGTATCAAAAATCCTGACTGCCTTTTTACAGTTGGATCAGGGTGAAAGAATTTAGGAAAGTATAAAATTGGCATATCATATAATTTTAACCATGCATTTTTATAATTAATTAATTTATTTTTTTTATCATGATCCACTTTTTCAGCTTGAATATGCCATGGTGGACATTTATCTTTCCTTATTTTACAAGTTGTAAAAACTCCTTTAGTTATTTCAGTATTATTTTCTGAAATTTTGATAGCTCTTCCTTTAAATCTCGGATCATTATCTGGATCAAACAAACCTTTGTCCAATCTAATTTCTATATCTTTTCCTGCTATTTTTTTATTATTTAAATCAATAATTGCATTTTCAAATAAATATTTATTTTTACTAATATCTATAATTTCCATCTTGTTAGCTTTGATAATATTTTTTATTGCATCATAATAAAATTCGTCAACTTTTATTTGATTATT
>CACAHI010000048.1 GCA_902532225.1 uncultured Pelagibacteraceae bacterium | reverse complement strand
TATTTCGAATTTATAGAGAAAAATATTTTGAATAAATATAATGCAAAACTATTCAAAATAGGTGCCGGAAAAATAGAAGAAAACAAAATATTGAATATTTCTGGTCCAATCTCATCCATTTATAAACGAAATAACTTTGAATTTAAAAATCAGTATGAAATCAAGGTTAAAAAACTTGATGATATTTTAACCAATGAAGAACTTAAAAAAACTCTTTTAGTTAAAATTGATTGTGAAGGTGCAGAGCTAGATGTTCTGGAGGGATCTTTAAAAACTTTATCTATTGCAGATTATTTAATAATTGAAGTTAGATTGCAAAAAATAAAAACCTATAATCCTACAGATTTAATTTGTTTTCTTAAAAATCAAAATTTCCAATGGTGTGAAATATTAGACATATATTATGCAAAAGAAGGTGTAGACTACATTGATGTATTATTCAAAAAAATAAAAAAATGAAACAAACTCCTATATTATTAATGACGTACATAAGGGCGGATAATACTTTTAAAATATTGAATATTTTAAAAAAAACAAATCAGAAAAATATTTTTTTGTTTAACGATGGACTAATTGGTAAAAAGGATAAATACCTCCATGATGCTTTTAGAAAAAGAATAATTGATTATAAAAAAAAAAATAACATAAAATTAATTTTACCCAAAAAAAATTTACACCATAGATATGCTCAACCTTATGCATTGTCGGAGGTATTTAAAAAATTTCCAAATGTTATTGTGCTAGAAGATGATACGATTCCCAATAAAAGTTTTTTTAGATTCTGCAATCAACTATTAATTAAGTTTAAAGACGATAAGAGAATTTCTATTATTTCAGGAAATAATTTTTTAAATCACAGAAATTTTAAAAGAAGAAATAATGATAGTTATTTTTTTTCAAAATTTACAACAACTTGGGGTTGGGCCACTTGGAAAGACAGATGGGAAGACAGCTTTGATATTAAAATGAAAAATTGGCCTAATGTTAAACATGAAGGTTGGATGAAAGATATATTGTTAAATGAAAAATCAGAAAAATTTTTATCAAAATATATTGATAGAAGGTTTAAACTAATAGATAAAGATTGGGATAGAGCATGGCAGTTTGCGAATTTGATAAATGGCAGATTAACAATTTTTCCAAATAAAAATCTAATTACATCTGTTGGACAAGATAAATTTGCAACGCACAAAAATGCAAAAAAATGGGATAGGCTTCCATTAGAAGAGATGCGTTTCCCAATGAAACATCCTGAAATAATTGTGGCAGATAACAAAGTTGATAATTTTTTAACAAAAGAAGGATTTAGTCAGCCAGATATTATTTATAGATTAAAAAATAAAATAAAAAAATACTTATTAACTTGATCCCCAATTATTCTTTCTAATTATTTTTTTTTTATCAGAGTCTGCATCAAAATAAATATTTGTTCTATTATCAGAAAAAATTAATTTTTCTTGATTTTCTAAGGCATATGTTTGGCTTTTTTTCCATTCACCAATTGAAAAATATTTATCATCAGAATTTACAATACCTATTTTAAAACCTTTTTTTAAAAGTTGATTAGTTATGCTATTCCTGCCACTTTCAAAATAGTTTGTTTCGATTTTGTCGATAAATTTTTTTTTATTAAAATCACATGATAATAAATCTTTTGCATTTATTAAAAAAGCCGATGTTCTAATATGGGGATTGGGAAATAGTTTAAATTTGAAAAAATGTTTAATTCCCCAACGAAGTTGTTCAAACTTTGAATGATTGTTATGATAAAAATTTAAAAATTCACTGGAGATACTTGCGTAAGAGGAGTGTGACCCTAAAAGCATTTTATTTTCAAAATATTTATAAAATATTTTAAGCCAATTGTTTGAAATTGGCAAACAATGGGAACTTATAAAAAATATATTTCTATCTTTATACTTTTCTGCAATTCTAAAAAAGCTTCCTATATCAAAATCATTTGGTTGGTTGCTGTCATCGAATTCAATAAAATTCATTTTTATTTTTATTTTCCATTCGTTTATAGTTTTAATATTTTTAAAGCCTTTGAAACAAATTAATAAATCGTGATCATATCCACTATCATAAGAAACGTAATTTTTGATAAATTTATTTAATGTTTCAAATTTAAGTGGTTCGTAAGCTATATATGCAACTAAAGGTTTCAAATTAATATTTCTCAATTAAATCATTTTGTTTTATAAAAAATTTTTAATTTTCTGTTTGTGCTATTTCATTTTGAATAATTTTTCTAAACTTGTATATATAATGATAATCATTTTGAGATGACAAAATTATTTAAACTTTTTAGAAATAGCAAATATTTTTCAACAAAATTTAAAAATTATTTTCCAGTATATGAGATGTTATTTAGCAAATACGTTAAAAAAAACATAGTTTTTGTTGAAGTTGGAGTGCTTGACGGTGGTTCACTTCTAATGTGGAGAAAGTATTTTGGCGATAAAGCTAGAATAATTGGAATAGATCTAAATCCTAATGCAAAAAAAATTGCTAAAAAAAATAAAATAGAAATATTTATAGGTAATCAAGGAGATCCATATTTTTGGAAAAATTTTTTCAAGAAGGTGGGAAAAATAGATATTTTGCTTGATGATGGAGGTCATACAAATAAACAACAAATACTTACATCAACTAATGTTAATCATATTAAAGATGGGGGTATGATTGTCATTGAAGATACTCATACAAGCTATCAAGAATCTTTTGGAAATCCATCAAAATTTTCTTTTATAAATTTTTCAAAGAAAATCATTGATGACATTAATTTTAGATTTCCTTCGCTAGGTAGTTTTAATTACTCTTTAAATAAATATATTCATTCGGTTCAGTTTTTTGAAAGTATAGTTTGCATAAATGTAAATAGGAAATTATG
>CACAHI010000047.1 GCA_902532225.1 uncultured Pelagibacteraceae bacterium | reverse complement strand
TATAGAAATTTAATACAATACAAAAATGTCCCACTAAATTCAGTAGGAATATATGTTCCAGCAAATTTACCAAGCTCTTTATTAATGAATGCAATCCCAGCTAAAATTGCAAAAGTAAAAAGAGTAGTATTGGCAAATCCAAGAGTTAATGGAAAATTAAACCCAGCAGTAATGTATGCTGCCAAAAAGTTAGGAATAAAAGAAATTTTATCAATCGGAGGAGCTCAGGCAATAGCAAGCTTATGTTATATACAGAGTGTTGACAAGATAATAGGTCCAGGTAATAATTTTGTATCTCAAGCTAAACTTTCTTTGTTTGGAGATATTGGTACTGAGAGCATGATAGCAGGACCTAGCGAGATTTGTATAATTGCAGATAAAAATACAAATATAAATCAAATATCAACATCATTGGTAGGACAGGCTGAACACGATGAAAATTCTCAATGTATTTTAATTACTAAGGATCAATTATTAATTAAGAAAGTAATAAAAAAAATTTATACTTTACTAAAAAAAATACCAAGAAAACTAATTGCATTAAAAAGCCTAAGAAAAAATGGTTTAATAATTTATGTTAATGATGATAGCAAGGTCTCAAAAATTGTGAATTTAATTTCACCTGAGCATTTAGAAATTAATGTTAACAGACCTAATAAATATTTAAAAAAAATATTTAATTCAGGAAGTATATGTGTTGGAAAGTACTCTGCTATGGCAGCTTCTGACTATACAGTTGGAACAAACCATGTTTTGCCTACCTCAGGATCAGCAAAGTTTTCTTCAGGACTTAATGTAGCTGAGTTTTATAAAAAAATAAGCCAGATAAAATTATCAAAAAAAGGGATTGAAGTTATTGGTAAGAAAGCTATAAATCTTGCCGAGTATGAAAATTTACATGGACATGTTGAAAGTATAAAATCAAGAATGGAGAAATAATTTTTGTCGAAACAAGATTTACTTGAATTTAAAGGAAAGGTTATAGATTTATTGCCTAATGCTATGTTCCGTGTACAGTTAGAAGGAAACAATAAAATTGTTATAGCTCACACAGCAGGCAAATTAAGAAAAAATAGAATTAGAGTTTTGCAGGGTGATAATGTTACAGTTGAAGTAACACCTTATGATTTAACAAAAGGAAGAATTGTTTTTAGGTACTAATTATACGGCTTTGTAGCTCAGTAGTAGAGCAGTACCCTGAAAAGGTATGTGTCGTTGGTGCGATTCCAACCAAAGCCACCACCAAATAGTATAAAATAATCACTTGAATTAACTTGAAAAATCTATTACTGAAGTCCTGCTTAACGGCAAAAATAAACAACTAATAAGAAAGAGTAATAATGAGTCTAAAAGGTAAAGTAAAATGGTTCAACGGTAAAAAAGGTTATGGTTTTATCGAAAGAGCCGACGGAGAAAAAGATGTATTTGTTCATGCTTCAGCTGTAAGAGAAGCTGGCTTAAGATTCTTAAATGAGGGTGATGAACTTACATTTGAAGTTGAAGATGGAGATAAAGGTCCTTCCGCAGTAAAACTGCAAAAAACCTCTTAATTCTAATTCAAACATATTTGTATAGGGATATTAAAAGCTCAAAAGTTTTTTTTTATTCCTATACAAAACCTACTTGCATTTGCGAAAATAAGTGTTATTTAACCAACAATGATTAAAAAGTTTAAAACACAAGTAATATCACACAGACATCATTTACATGCTGGCTGCACGCTAGCAATTTAATCATATTATAAATTTAATTTTATCCACATTTAGTATAAAATAGTAAAAGGAGCTGACGTCGTATAACAGTTATTACTCCCGCCTGTGGAGCGGGCTATCTGGGTGCGATTCCCAGCGTCAGTACCAAAAAATGAAAAAAGAAGAAAAATTAATACCTGATTTACCCTCTGGGTTTGAAGATAGATGGAATAAAAAATTAGCTGTTAAAAAAAAGTTAATTAACTCTATTGAGGCCAATTTTTTAAAATATGGCTTTGCACCATTAGAAACTCCATCTTTTGAAAAAAGTACAAATATCGGATCATTTTTGGCAGATGATGAAGCTAACTCTATGTCTGATGTTTTTTCTTTTATAGATGACAATGAACAAATAACATTAAGATATGATCTGAGTAGTCCTTTGAGTAGATTTGTTGCACAAAACTATAGAGATTTGGCTTTTCCATTTAAAAGATATGCAATTGGAAATGTATGGAGAAATGAAAAAAGTGGGAATGCAAGATATAGAGAATTTACTCAGGCAGATGTTGATATAATTGGCAATACAAATAAAGCTCAATCGGACTCTGAAATTTGTAATGTAATAATCAGTACACTTTTAAATTGTGGTCTTGAAAAAGATCAATTTAGTGTTTCCATTAGCAATAGGAAAATAGTTCAAGGATTGATTAAGGAACTTAAAATCAGTGATCAAAATCAAGAACTTAAAGTAATCAGGGCTATAGATAAATTAGAAAGAGTAGGAATAAAAGGTGTTGAAGACTTACTAAAAAAAGAAAGAGTAGATGCATCCGGAGCCATTACCAAGGGTGCAAATTTATCAAATGATCAAGCATCAGAAATTTTAGACTTTATAAAAATAAAAAATATTCAAGAATTAAAGAAAGTATTGAAAAATCCAGTTTCTTTAGAGGGCATAAGAGAGACCGAGGAGCTACTAGAGGTAGCCAGTCTTGGAAATTTTTCTAACGAAATAAATACAAATTTTACAATAGTAAGAGGTCTTGCATATTATGATGGTTTTTGTGTTGAAACAAACCTAAATTTTAAAGTTAAAAACCCAAAAGGAAAAGAAATAGATATTGGAAGTATTGCTTCGGGAGGAAGATATGACAAATTAATCTCAAGGTTTAAAGGAGCAGATTTTCCAGGTACTGGAATGAGTATTGGAGTTGATAGATTATCATTTGCAATAAACCAAATTAATAAAATTAAGATTAAAAGCAATGAACCAATATTAATTTGTATATTGGAAGAAAAGCTTATGCAAAATTATTATTCAATTTTAAAC
>CACAHI010000046.1 GCA_902532225.1 uncultured Pelagibacteraceae bacterium | reverse complement strand
TGTATAATCGTTTGGTAACCAAAATCCTCTAGCATCGACAAAGTTTCTAGTAAGTTTTGAAGTCTTTTCATGGAAACCAGTATTTCTGGTCAATTTTGGATCTGAGTCTGTTTTCATTCTAAATGCAAATGATTTTGTAAATTCTTTTTTTTTATCATAAGTTCTAACAAAAATATCTGTAGGATTCCATGAATTACAAGCATCAATATCGCTTGGGCACGCTGTAGTTCCACAAGTTAAATCCTTAAGAGCTTTAAAAATTACGTAATCACCTGGTCTAGCAAAAGACTCATCGGACAATACAGCATTTAATCCTCCCGCTGAAGTATTAAAAAAAAGATTTATTGCATGCCATCCTCTTTTTTTTTGAACACCAAACTTTTCCATAGAACTATTTAAATTGTCAGAACAATTTGCGTGTCCAAAATAACCTGCATCTTCATAATACTTTGATGTACAAGCTAAATTAAAAGTATCATGCCTTCCAACGGTATCTCTAATTACTTCAACCAAAGGTTCGTGGTCAGTATCATAAAATTTAGAATACAATCCTGGACCAGGAAAAGTACTTGCCATAAAGGTTCTGGTTGTTTGCCAATCAAGACCTTTCTCAATTTTTTTGTCTAATTTTTTTGTATCAAAAGCAACGAAATCAGAACATTGTCTTCCAGTTGGACTTATAACCTGAATATAGTCTCCTTCTTTAACCTGAAATGAAATTGCTGTAGCACGATCAATATTTGTTTCATTTAGAGGATCAAACATAGGATCAGGAATTACTGAAAGCTCTTTATCTTTTGTAACTTTAGCTCTCTTAACAAAAATAGTTAAATCAGTTGGTGGATTTTGTTCATGAACTAACATTTCTGGTCCAGGAGCAGCAAAAATACAATAACATTTATCTTTTGATTTTAAATTTATTTTTTCCCCCCAATTGGTATTTTTATCAAAAATAGTTGAAGCTTTGGATTTTGAGATATCTAAATTTCTTTTTTTTAATTGACGAAGAGCTATTAAGGAGCTTTCGTCTTTTTTTAAAAGAATTTTTTTAATTTCAGATGTGTTTTTATTTTCTTTTAAGTCTAAAATTGCTTGTTCCGATTTTCCTTCTTTATTAAAAACTGATATCTCACAAATTTGATTACCTTCGTTGTTTATAATTTCAATTTTATCTTCAGGGTAAATTTGTATTCCAGTAAGGCCACCACCATTTACCAAATATCTTTCAACCCCAGGTGGAAGAACATTTAATCCAGGTTCCTTTATATTGGTACTAGAATTCAGCATTTTTAATAAACCCCTACAACGAACATAATATATCTAACTCATATTGACTATACATTTAATTAAGCACATACTTAACTATCTTAATATTAAGGAAAGGGGAAAAAATGAGAAAAATAATATCTCTTTTATCTGCTATTATTATTACTGCAGTATCTTTTGCAGGAATAGCTAATGCAGCAGATAGTAAAAAACCTATCGTTATTCCAACACACAATTGGTCAAGTCAAATTGTAATGGCTTATGTAATTGGTGGAATTATGGAAAGCATGGGAAATAATGTTAAATATGTAAACGCTGACTCACAAGCTGTTTATGAATCCATTCGTATTGGCGATGTAACTATATCACACGAAGTTTGGGAATCTGCTTTTGGTAAATCATTTACTACAGCTTTAGATAAAGGTGGTTTGCTTGACTGGGGAGATCACGAAGCAAGAACTCTTGAGGATATGGGATATCCAAATTGGGTTGCTGAAAAAGGATTATGCCCAGGTCTACCAGACTGGACTGCTTTAAAAAATCCTGACTGCGCTAAAAACTTCACAACTCCTGATTCACCAGGTGGAAAAGGAAGAATGTTAGAAGGACCACAAACTTGGCATGGTGATTTAATACCTCAAAGGGTTGATGCACTAGGTCTAGGAGATCTTTGGTGGGTTAAATTTGCTGGAAGTGCAGATGCACTTTGGGCAGAATTAGCAGCAGCTAAAAAAGAAGGAAGAGGAACTATCATCTTTAACTGGACACCAAACTTTACAGATGGTGCTGGTTTTACATTTATAGACTTCCCTCCATACACAGCTGGTTGTAGACCAGAAGACGGTGGAGATGGTAAATGTGGTTCGCCAGATGGTTATTTGAAAAAAGCAGTTAACGCTGATTTTCCAAAAACTCATCCAAAAGCAGCTGCAATGTTCAAAAAAATGTCATTCTCTACAAGTCAAATTGGTGCAATGGCAGCTTTAGTTGACGTTGATAAAATGACTCACGAAGATGCAGCTAAAAAATGGTTGGCTGACAATAAGAAAGTTTGGCAAGCTTTTACTAAATAAAGCTTAAAACTATTAAATTATGAAATCTCTCCCAACAATGTTGGGGGAGATTTTTTTTATGTTAATAAAAAGTTTAAATTATTTAAATGATAAAATATTTTTTTTATATATCTCTTAGTTTATTATTTTTTAATCTATCATCAGCACAAGACGTAGATATACAAGAGAATGTTAGTCTTAGTTTTGTATGCGATTTAGAAAAAAAAATACTTAAGAATTCTGAATATAATTATAAAACTTTTCTAGCTAAAGATTTAGATGATAAGGATTTAGATAAATTTAATATTGAAGCAAAAAAACCAGAAACACTTTTAATTAACGGATTATCTTTATTTCTTTCAGATACAACAAAACTGAATGTTAAAGTAGTAAATAAAGATGTGGTTTTATTTAAAGCAATTAACCAAGAAAAGAATTATTCTGAGTCTGGCATTATAAATAGAAAATCAGGTGAATTAGTTCATGAAATTACAAAAAATATAAAAAGTGAAAACCCAGAAAAAGATATTTCTTTTTATTCATGCAGAAAAAGAGAGGAAAATGTCTGATTTTTTTTTAATTAATTTTGTGTAAAATACATTTATGAAAAAATTTATTATAATCATATTTTTTTGCTTTTTTATTACATCCGAAGTTCTAGCTCGTAGTACTGGATGCAAAGAAGGAAACTGTGAAAATGGTTATGGCAAGTGGGTTTATACAGACAAAACAACTTATGAAGGTGAATGGGTAAATACAAAAAAACATGGTCAAGGAACAGAAACTTGGCCTAATGGATATATTTATAAAGGCGAATTTAAAAACAGTGAGTGGAGC
>CACAHI010000045.1 GCA_902532225.1 uncultured Pelagibacteraceae bacterium | reverse complement strand
TTATTTTTTTTTAGATATTTTATATCATTAATTTTTACACTTGAATTAGAGCAATATGCCGAAATAAATTGTAAATCATCTGAAGAACGAGCTATAATTTTTTTAAAAAATTTATTTCTCATCAACGAATTTTTTTTATATTAACTCCTATTTTTTTTAATTTTTTATCTAAATTTTCATATCCACGAGAAAGATGGTAAATTCTATGAATAATTGATTTACCTTTAGATGCAATGGCTGCCAAAACTAATGCTACAGAAGCTCTTAAATCACTACTCATTAATTCTGCTCCTTCAAAATCAGCTCCACCATAAATTATTGCCTTTTTGCTCTTAACTATAATACTTGCACCCAATCTTCTCAATTCAGCGCAATGGGAATATCTATTTTCAAAAATATTTTCCTGTATAACTGATCTTCCTTTTGCTTTGCATAGTAATACCATAAATTGTGCCTGCAAATCAGTTGCAAAACCAGGATATTCCTTTGTCGTTATTAAACTTAAATTTTTTATTTTTTTTGATCCTTTAATTATAATTTGATTTTTTTTAGTTTTAATTTTAGCGCCTATTTTTTTTAATAGATTAATTTCAGTATTGATAATTTTTGGATTTAAACCATTCACATTCAAATCGCCTTGAGTCAATGCAGAAGCAATACAAAATGTACCTGCTTCTATTCTATCTCCCATTACTGAATATATTGTTGAATCTAAAGATTTTACACCATATATCTCTAAGGTTCTTTTTCCAATCCATTTAATTTTTGCACCACCTGTTTTAAGAAAATTAATTAAATCTTTTATCTCAGGCTCTATTGCACAATTTTTCAAAATAGTTTTTCCACTAGCTAAAGTTGAGGCCATTATTAAATTTTCTGTTGCACCAACCGAAATTTTAGGAAATTTAATTACAGATCCTACTATTCTTTTTGCATTTGCGTAAACATATCCTCTTTTAATTTCATAATTCATTTTTAATTTTTTTAATCCTGACAAATGGTAGTTTATAGGTCTAACACCTATTTGGCAGCCTCCTGGCATACTAACAGTGGCAGAACCATATTTTGATATTAATGGACCAAGAACTAATATTCCTGCACGCATTGTTTTTACAAGATTATATGATGCAAAAGTTTTTTTAATTTTAGAGTTGTTGATTTTTACAGCACGTTTATTTTTGGAAAAAGATATTTTAGAACCTAATGATCTAAGTAGATTAATCATTGTTTCAATATCCTTGACTCTTGGTAAATTTTTAATCTCAACAGTTTTATCAAATAAGATTGTTGACGCTAAAATTGGTAAAGCAGCATTTTTACTTCCAGATACACTAACGGCTCCTTTGACCCTACAAGGACCTTTGATTACAAACTTTTCCATGATTATTTAACTTTAGCTAATGTTACACCCTTTTGACCTTGATATTTACCGCCTCTTGACTTGTAACTTGTTTCTGGTTGTTCATTTCCTTTTAAAAATAAAAACTGAGCACAGCCCTCTCCAGAATAAATTTTAGCAGGGTTTGGAGTTGTGTTAGAAAATTCTAATGTTATATGTCCCTCGAATTCATTTTCTATTGGCGTAACATTAATGACAATTCCACATCTTGCATAAGTGCTTTTTCCAACACAAATGCATAGAATATCTCTTGGTATCTTAAAATATTCTATTGTTCTTGCTAAAACAAATGAATTTGGTGGAATAATACATTCTGGCCCGTTACGATCTACAAAATTTGTTTCACTAAAATTTTTTGGATCAACAATTGAGGAATTTACATTAGTAAATATTTTATACTCATCTGATACACGGACATCATAACCAAAAGAGCTTAATCCATAAGATATTTTGCCAGAAGAAACTTGTTTTTCCACAAATGGCTCAATCATATTATGTTCTAGAGACATTTTTTTGATCCATTTGTCAGATTGAACGCTCATTTAACAATTCTATTTTTTTTAATTTTTTTTTGAAAAATTTTTCTTTTCTTTAAATTTTTTTTCAGAGCAAATTCGAGCCTATATTTTTTATGATTTCTTTCCATTTTGAATTATTTATCTGGATTTGTAAGATCTTCAAGAGTTAGAGGTTTGGAAACGTCTCTCTGATTTCCTTCGGTTTTTTTTTCATCTAAACCTAATTTCGCTGCTCTTTTTGCTTTTCTTTCAGCAAGCTTTTTTTCTCTTTTAGCCTGCTTCTCCATAGCTTTCATTCCTCTTGTAGATTTATAATCGTAATGAATACCCATAATTTTATCCTTCAAACTTATAAAACATTTTGAAAAAAAATTAAGGCAATAATTTGTAAATTACTAATTTATACACTAATCTTGTATTTTTTTTGCCCAGATAGCTCAGTTGGAAGAGCATTTGCATGGTAAGCAAAAGGTCAGCAGTTCGATCCTGCTTCTGGGCACCATTATTTTTTATAAATAAATTTTTTTACAAAAAGTGATAATAGAAAAATTATAATAAATGCAGTTATAGGATAATAAATATCAGGAGAACCTAGTATTTGATAAAATGATGGTTTATCTAAATTATTACTTATAATTTTTTCTATCCCAGAACCCATAGAAACTAATACAAAAATTTGTGGAAATATACCAAGTAAAGTTCCAAAAAAATAATTTTTAATCTTTATATTAAATAACGTTGGTAAAATATTTGCTATAAAAAAAGGTATTCCTCCAACAAACCTATAAATAAAAAAATATAGAAACTCTTGTTTCTTAAATTTCTCTATTAAATAAATATATTTTGAAGAGAATTTTTTCTTTACAAAATCTTTAAAAAAAAAGTTTGCAATCAAATAAAGCATTAATGCTCCGATACTTAAAGAAAATGCTGCAATAATTGTTCCAAGCCATTTTCCAAAAATATAACCACTAAGTAATGCAACAGGGCTTCCAAAGCCGAGAAGCAGAACCCAAATAATAATAAATGTTATTGTTAATAAAATTGAAATAAATAAATTTGAATTTTTTAGATTTAAAATAAATTGACTGTTTGTTTTAATAAAATCATAGTTTGTTATTTCATTTAGTGAAAAATTCATGAAAAAAAGCATTAAAAATGTCGAAACTAAACCTAAATATGTGATTCCTAAAACAATTTTTATTTTTTTCATTTCAAACAATTTATTTAAATTTTCTGTACTTTTCACTTCATTTTTTCTATATATACGGAACTTTAACAACAATTTAACAAAGTATTTATGAAAAGAACTTATCAACCATCAAAACTTGTAAGATCAAGGCGTCATGGTTTTAGATCTAAAATGAGAACTAAAGGTG
>CACAHI010000044.1 GCA_902532225.1 uncultured Pelagibacteraceae bacterium | reverse complement strand
TAAACTTATAAGATCTGTATTTTTAAAAAATTGAATGTTTTTATTTTTTTTTAATTGATTTAAGACTTTTTTATAAAATAAACCGCTGTCTATAGTTTGATAGGGATACTCCTTATTTATAACTTCATGTGACTCGAAGTTAGAATTGATAGAAAAATTGCTCCAACTTTTGATAACACAGTCGTCAAAATTATGATCAGTGACTTTCCAAAATGACCATGTTTTATCTCTTTTATATTCGTCTCTGGTTTCAACTATGGCTAAAGTTTTATCTTCTAATTTTTTATTTATATCAAGTTCGTAGGCTAACGATAAACCGGCGCAACCTCCACCTAAAATAATATAATCAAATTCTTTCATCTAGATTTATTTCCTCACTTATAATTTTATGCTCTTCAATTCTTTGATGAGTTTCTACATCTTTTAATAAAAGTAATATAAAATCAAATAAAGATAGAATTGTTTGATATATTTTTCCAAAATTATTAACATAAATTTTTCCTGATTTTTCATAGCTCTCCATATTTTTTTTTTGCATAATCTTTCTTCCAATTTGTCTGTAAACTCTTCTAGCCACAATTATCGCAAACCTATATTTAAATGGAATTTTATTTATTGAAGTAAATGAACTTTCATAAAACAAATCTGCTAGTTTCAATGTTGCTTCAATATTTTCAAAATCCGGTTTAATATATTGCCTATTCATTTTTTGATCTTCAGTTACATCTCTTGCTATATTTGTAAGTTGCATTGCAATGCCCAAATCTATAGCTGCCTTTAAAGATCTTGTATCATTTACATTTAGTATTTTGGCCATCATTAAGCCAACTGATCCTGCTACTCTATATGAATAAACTAATAAATCTTTTACTGATCTTAAATAAACTTTTTTTTTTAAATCTGAGCCAACGCCTTCAATTAAATCATCTAAAATAATTCGTTTAATATTATTATCCTCCGCTAGAACAATCATATCTTTTACAATTATTTCATGCTCGTTTTGATCTAGTATTTTTTTATTATTGCCTAGTTCATAACTTTTATTAAAAATACTTTTAATTTCATTAAATCTCTCTATTCTTAACTCTAATTTGATTTTTTCATCCACCAAATCATCAAGCACTCTACAAAATGCATATAGTTTAGAGCAATCATGATAAACATTTTTTGGTAAAAAAAATCCAGCCCAATTAAATGATTTAGCAAATAGAGCTAGATAGTTTTTTTTTGTCATTAAATTATTTTATCTAATACTTTAGCTGATGACAGCACGCCAGGGACTCCCGCACCCGGATGCGTTCCTGCTCCTACAAAATAAAGACCATCATAAATTTCAGATTTATTGTGAAATCTAAAGTAAGCTGATTGTGAAAATTTTGGTTGGATTGAAAAACCAGAACCATATTTAGTATTAAGTTCTTTTTCAAAGTAATCTGGTGTTAAATAAAAATCTTCAATAATATTTTTTCTAAGATTTGGCATTAAATCTTTTTCCATTTTATCAATTACTAAATTCTTCATTTTTTCACCTTGAATAGACCAATCAATTTTTGATTGATTATTTGGAACAGGAATTAAAACATAAAAACAATCCTGTCCTTCAGGAGCCATAGATTTGTCAGTAGCGGATGGTCGATGAAGATAATAACTTATGTCGTCATTTAATTTTTTATTATCAAATATATCTTCAAGATGCTCTTTGTATTTATTACCAAATTTTATTGTATGATGTTCTACATTATCATAAGTTTTTTTGGTTCCAAAATAATAAACAAATAATCCCATTGAATATTCCATTCTATTTTTTTTCCAATTAAACAAGAATGGTTTATTTTTATTTCCATTTAACATTTTTTCATAAACAGCTGGCGGATCTGCGTTACAAATAACGTTATTGGCATCGATGCTATTATGGTTATCCAGCTGAATACCAGTGATTTTATTTCCATTTGAAATGATTTTAGTTACTTCTTGTCCTTTTATTATTTCTATACCAACTTCATTCATCAATTTTTCAAAACCTTTTATAATATTTCCTGTCCCACCCATTGAGTAATGAATTCCCCATTTTTTTTCTAGGTATAAAATTAGTCCATAAATAGAAGTTGTTGTAAAAGGATTCCCTCCAACTAAAAGAGGATGCATACTTAATATTCTTCTTAATTTTTCATTTTTTATATAAGAAGATACCAATGAATAAACTGACTTGTAGCTTTTAAGTTTTAATAATGATGGTAATTGTTGCATCATTATGAATGGTTTATTAAACGGAACATCAGCAAGTTCTGTAAAACCTTTATCAAAAATTTTTTTTGTGAAATTTACTAATTTTTCATAACCTTCAACATCCTCTTTATTTATTTTTTCTATTTGCTTTTTCATCTCAGTTTCATTACCTGAGTAATTAAATTTTGACTTATCATCAAAAATAAATTGATACCAAACTTTGAGTGGAGACAGTTTAATGTAGTCTTTTGGATCTTTTTTAAATAATTCAAATAATTCATCAATCAAATAGGGAGCCGTTATAACTGTTGGACCCCCATCATAGATGAATCCATTTCTTTTAAATACTCTTGCCCTTCCACCGAGATCTGGATGTTTTTCTATTAAAGTTACATTGTGGTCTTTTGCTTTTAATCTTAAAGCAGCAGCTATTCCACCAAATCCAGAGCCTATAACAACAGAATTCATTTTTACAATTTATATTATTTTTTATAAAAGTAACTAATTTATCTTTAAGAACTAGTTTTTTTTAAAGCACTTTTTGCTTCTTCTAGATTTTTTTCAAATAAGTTATCTAATCTAGATTTGTCTACTGAGGTTGAAATTATTTTTTTCACAGAATCGATAGTAATTTTAACTGATGTATCTTTAATTTCTTTAATCGCAAGTTCCTTCATTTGAGTTATTTTTTTTTTAGCTAAGTTTTTTTTAATTTCGGCAGATTTATGAAATTTGTCATTCATTTCTATTATAAGTTTTTCACTTTCAGTCTTTGCTTGGTTAATTATATTCTTGTTCTCAATGTTAGATTTGTCTAGTTTTTCTTGCGCTTTATCCAAAAGAATTTTTGATTCAACCCTTAACTTCTCACTCTCTGCAAGTTCATTTTTGATATCAAGTATCATTTTGTTAAGTAAATCGTTAATTTTTTTTGGTATTTTTAAATAAATCAAACCTCCAAAAAAAATAATAAAAGATATAGCTACCCAAAATGTTGCATCAAACTTCATTTAATTTTTCCTTATTTCTTTTTGATAAATCCTCAACAATTGCCGATATACTACTATTATTTATTTCAGCTCCAATTAGTTGTTTAATTAAACTTTGCGAGGT
>CACAHI010000043.1 GCA_902532225.1 uncultured Pelagibacteraceae bacterium | reverse complement strand
TGACAGCAATAACAGTGAAACTCATAATAATTTAGGAATAGCCTATAAAAAAATTAAAAAATATGAAGAGTCTATAGATTGCTTTAAAAAATCAATTAATCTCAATTCAAATAATCCTGAAGCTTATATTAATTTAGGTAGTTCGTTTAGAAATATTCGAGAACTTGATGAAGCAATCATTAATTATAATAAGGCAATAGAGCTAAATCCCAATTCACATGAAGCATATAATAATAGAGGATTAACATTTAAAGATCTCAAAAATATAGATGGTGCACTTAGTGATTACAAAGATTCATTAAAAATAAAACCATCAACAGATGTTTTTAATAACATTGCAAATATATATAAAAATCAAAATAAATTAGAAAAAGCACTAGAAAATTATGAAAAAATTTTAACTCTTGATAGAGATCATGTTGGTGCTCTAGGAAATGTTATTCATACTAGAAATAAACTATGTATATGGGATAATTACGAAAAAAATCTTATTGAATTAGAAAAAAAAATTAAGGATAAAAAAAAAGTTACTATGACTTTTCCATTATTATCTTTTTTTGACTCTAATAATATTATTAAACAAAATGCAATTCTTGAAAGTGAAAATTACGAAAACTCTAAAGAAAAAAAATATAAAACTTCAATAAATAAAAAAATTAAAATTGGATATTATTCAGCTGATTTTAGAAACCATCCAGTATCATTTCAATTAAAAAGACTTATTGAACTACATAACAAAGAAAAATTTGAAACATTTGCATTTTCATTTTTTAATAAAGAAGATGATATGAAAAAAAAATTAAATAAACTATTTGATCATTTCATCAATGTTGAAACAGTTTCTGATGAAAATATTGCAAATCTATCCAAAAAATATCAAATAGATATAGCTATTGATTTAATGGGTTTTACCCAACGTAATCGATTTAATATATTTAATATTGGTTGTGCTCCTATTCAAATAAATTATCTAGGATATGCTGGAACTTTAGGATCAAGTTCTATTGATTATGTAATTGCTGACAATATTGTCATTCCGGAATCAAAACAAAAATATTTTTTGGAAAAAATTATATATCTCCCACACACTTTTATGATTAATGATGACTCAAAAAAAATATCTACAAAACATATATCTAAAAAAGAGTGTAATGTTCCTGAAAACAAAATTATATTAGCTAATTTTAATAAATTTTATAAAATAACCCCAAAAATTTTTAATACATGGATACAAATACTTCTTAAATTGCCAGATAGTATTTTATGGCTTTATAACGACAATAATACCGGAAGAGAAAATCTTTTATCTGAAGCCAAAAAACTTGGTTTAAATGATAACAGAATATTCTTTGCAAATAAATTGCCTGATTATTCAGACTATATAGCAAGATTAAAAAATGTTGATTTATTTTTAGATACTTATCCATACTCTTCTCATGTTGTGGCATGTGATATTGTTTCTGCAGATGTTCCAATAGTAACAATTTCAGGTGAAACTTTTTCTAGCAATGTATGTGCTAGTATTTTAAGCGATTTAAAATTAAATGATTTAATCGTAAGAAGTTTTGATGAATATATAAATAAAACTATTGAAGTAAGTAAAAATATAAAATTCTACAAAGATCTGCTTATTAAAAATAAAAAAGTTTCTGCTTTGTTTAATACTAAGTTATACGTTAAAAATTTTGAAAAATCTTTGGTATGCGCTCATACTAATTTAATAGAAAATAAAAAAGAAAATATTTATGTTAAAAATTAGTTACTGGATACTAGCTTGAGTTTTTTCGTCTCTTTTGCTTTTTGAAATGTTTTCAACATCATTCCACTCAACTTTTTTTAACTCTTTTGTTAGAGCTATTTTTATAACTTGATCTGCCGTTTCTACAGGTATTAATTTAATATCTTCTTTAACTTTTTTTGGAATTTCAACTAGATCTTTTTCATTATCTTTGGGTATAAGTACTGTTTTAATTCCGGCTCTATGCGCTGCTAAAAGTTTTTCTTTCAAGCCTCCAATTGGAAGAACTTGACCTGTAACGGTTACTTCGCCAGTCATAGCTATTTCTCTGTTTACAGGTATTTTAGTAATAGAAGAAACTATAGATGTTACCATAGCAACACCAGCTGATGGTCCGTCCTTGGGTGTAGCTCCTTCAGGAACATGAATATGAAAATCTTTCTTTTCAAAGATCGGGGGTATTATTCCATATTCAAGACTTTTAGATCTTACAAAAGATTTTGCTGCTTTAACGGACTCTTGCATTACATCACCTAGTTTACCGGTAATTGACATTTTTCCTTTTCCGGGCATGTTAACTGTTTCAATTTTTAAAATTTCACCTCCAAATTCAGTCCAAGCTAAACCTGTAACAATTCCAATTTTGTTTTCATTTTCCAATTCACCAAATTTGAATTTTTTAATTCCCAGAAAATCTTTTAAGTTTTTTTCATCTACTTCAACTTTGGAAGTTTCATTATTAACAATTTTTTTCACAGATTTTCTTGCAATTTTAGATATTTCTCTTTCTAAATTTCTTACTCCAGATTCTTTTGTGTAACTTCTAATTAGTTCTTTGATAGTTCCGTCTTTAATATCAAGCTCTCCTTCTTTAACTCCATTATCTTTAATTTGTTTTGGTAAAAGGTACTTGTTGGCAATATTGATTTTTTCATCTTCCGTATATCCTGGAATTCTTATTACTTCCATTCTATCTAATAATGGTGGAAGAATATTTAATGTATTTGCAGTAGTTACAAACAAAACATCAGATAAATCATAATCAACTTCTAAATAATGGTCATTAAAAGTTTTATTCTGTTCAGGATCTAAAGCTTCTAGAAGAGCAGAAGATGGGTCTCCTCGATAATCATTTCCAATTTTGTCTACTTCATCTAATAAGAATAAAGGATTTTTTGTACCTGCTTTTTTCATCATTTGAAGAATTTTTCCAGGTAATGATCCTATGTAAGTTCTTCTATGACCTCTTATTTCAGCTTCATCTCTCACACCACCCAAAGACATTCTAACAAACTGTCTGTTAGTAGCTCTAGCAATAGATTTTCCTAAAGAAGTTTTTCCAACACCTGGAGGTCCTACTAAACATAATATTGGACCTTTTATTTTTTGCATTCTTTTTTGAACTGCAAGAAACTCTATAATTCTTTCTTTAACTTTTTCTAAACCAAAATGGTCTTGGTCCAAAACTTTCATCGCTTTATTTAACTCAATATCGACTTGATCTTTTTTGTACCAAGGAATATCAATCATCCAATCAAGATAGTTTCTAACAACTGTAGCTTCCGCAGACATTGGGCTCATATTTCTTAATTTTTTTAGTTCTGACATGCATTTTTTTTGAACTTCCTTAGGCATCTTGGCTTTTAAGATAGCTTTATTTAAATTTGATGTTTCGTCTTTTCCATCTTCTATTTCACCTAATTCTTTCTGTATTGCTTTCAGTTGTTCATTTAAA
>CACAHI010000042.1 GCA_902532225.1 uncultured Pelagibacteraceae bacterium | reverse complement strand
CCCAAATAGATAAATTTTTTAAAAATTGCTTTAATCTTGAATTACTTCTAAGAAATGCTGGCAGAACCAATATTAAAACAGCTATTAATGATATTGCAGGAACAATTTCTTCTAATCCCATTTTTTAATTTTTCCAAAAACTTTTAGCTTTTTGAAAGAATTTTTTAATACTTGGGTTTGATTTTTCGTTTTCAATTTCTCTAAATTTTTCTAGAAGTTCTTTTTGTTCTTTATTTAAAGATATAGGTACTTCTGTACTTACTTGCACATAAAGATCTCCAGAACCATTTCCTCTCATATGAGGCATACCTTTTCCTTTTAACCTAAATTGTTTACCACTTTGTGTTCCAGATGGAATTTTAATTTTTGCTTTTCCACCATCAATTATTGGTATTTCAATAGATGTTCCTAGCGCTGCATCAGCAATAGAGACTGGACATTCAAAGAACAGGTTTTCATCCGATCTTTTAAACAAATCATGTGAATGTACATTAATAAAAAGATAAAGATCTCCATTGCTGCCACCTCTAGATCCAGCCTCACCTTTTCCTGCTAGTCTTATTCTTGTTCCATCGTCAACACCTTTTGGTATTGTGACAGATAATCTTTTTGATGCTTGTTTTTTTCCTTGTCCACCACAACTAGAACATGGATTTGTTATTTCTTCACCTGATCCTGAACATTGAGGACATGTTTGTTGAACAGTAAAAAATCCTTGACTTGACCTAACTTGCCCATGACCTCCACACATTGAACATGATCCTGCGTCATGACCTGGTTTTGAACCACTTCCTTTGCACGTGTCACATTTTTCTGATGTTGAGAATTTAATATCTTGTTTTTTTCCATTATAAGCTTCTTCTAATGTGATTGATAAATCATATCTTAGATCTGAACCTCTATTGTTTGATCTTCTACTTCTTCTTCCTCCACCAAAACCTTCTCCAAAAAAATCCTCAAATATATCGGAAAAATTACTTGAAAAATCAAAATTACTAAAACCACCTCTGCCACCACCATTTTCAAATGCAGAATGACCAAAATTATCATAATTTTGTTTTCTCTCATTGTTTGATAATACGTGATAGGCTTCCGAAGCTTCTTTAAATTTTTCTTCAGCTGCTTTATCATCTTTGTTTTTATCAGGATGATATTTTACAGCTAATTTTCTATAAGCTGATTTGATTTGATCTGCTGTGGAATTTTTATTTACACCTAAGACGTCGTAATAATCTCTTTTTGCCATAACTAATTAATAGACAAGTAGTTGTTAGCTTAGGCGCTTTTTTCTTTATTTTCGTCTTTTACTTCTTCAAAGTCTGCATCAACAACGTTATCGTCTTTCTTTCCTTCTTGTTTAGTATCTTTTGGTGTTGCATCACCAGGGCCAGGTTTAGCACTTTGTTGTGATTTATAAATTGCTTCACCCAATTTCATTGATGCCTGAACTAATTCTTGAGTTTTTTTCTTAATATCTTCAACATCAGTTCCTTTAAGTGCATTTCTTAAATTAGCAGATGCAGTTTCAATTGCTTTCTTATCTGCTTCGGAAACTTTGCTTCCATGCTCCTTTAAATTTTTTTCTGTTGAGTGTAATAAAGTATCAGCTTGATTCCTTGCATCAACCGCTTCTCTTTTCTTTTTATCACTATCTTTGTTAGCCTCAGCTTCTTTTACCATTTTATTAATTTCATCTTCACTAAGTCCTCCAGAAGCTTGAATTTGAATTTTTTGTTCTTTTCCTGTGCCTTTATCTTTTGCAGAAACGTTAACAATACCATTTGCATCTATATCAAAAGTAACTTCTACTTGAGGTACTCCTCTAGGAGCAGGAGCAATTCCTACCAATTCAAAGTTTCCTAACAATTTGTTGTCAGAGGCCATTTCTCTTTCACCTTGTAAAACTCTAATCGATACCGCTGGTTGATTATCTTCTGCTGTTGAGAAAACTTGGCTTTTTTTAGTTGGTATTGTTGTGTTTTTATCTATTAATTTTGTAGAGACTCCACCTAAAGTTTCAATTCCTAAAGACAATGGAGTTACATCTAATAGCAACACATCTTTAACATCACCTTGAAGCACACCAGCCTGTATTGCAGCACCCATTGCAACAACTTCATCTGGATTTACACTCTTATTTGGTTCTTTACCAAAAAAGTTTTTAACTTCTTCAATAACTTTAGGCATTCTAGTCATACCTCCAACCAAAATTACTTCATTAATATCTGAAGCAGATAATCCTGCATCTTTTAGAGCTGTCTTGCATGGTGGAATTGTTCTTAAAATTAAATCTTCAACCAAAGCTTCTAATTTAGCCCTTGTCATTTTTAAGTTAATGTGTTTTGGACCAGTTTTGTCAGCTGTAATAAATGGTAAATTAATTTCAGTTTGTGTAGCTGAAGAAAGTTCAATTTTTGCTTTTTCAGAAGCTTCTTTTAATCTTTGTAATGCTAATTTATCAGATTTTAAATCAATACCGTTTTCTTTTTTAAATTCATTAAGCAAATATTCAACTATAGTATTATCGAAATCTTCACCACCTAAAAATGTGTCACCATTTGTAGATTTAACTTCAAATACACCATCACCTAATTCAAGAACAGATACATCGAATGTACCACCACCTAGATCATATACTGCAATTTTTTTATTTGCTTTTTTATCTAAACCGTAAGCTAAAGAAGCAGCAGTAGGTTCATTTATAATTCTTAAAACTTCAAGGCCTGCTATTTTACCAGCATCTTTAGTTGCCTGTCTTTGTGCATCATTAAAATAAGCTGGGACAGTAATTACTGCCTTGTTTACCTCTTGACCTAAATATTTTTCTGCAGTTTCTTTCATTTTTTGCAAAACAAATGCAGAAATTTGAGAAGGAGAATATTTTTGTCCTTTAGCTTCTATCCAAGCATCTCCTTTTTCAGAATTTATAATTTTAAACGGTGCTGTTTGAATATCTTTTTTTACAGTCGAATCTTCGAAATTTCTTCCAATTAATCTTTTTACTGCAAAAATAGTATTTTCAGGATTAGTTACAGCTTGTCTTTTGGCTGGCTGACCAATTAATCTTTCTTCATTATCTGAAAAGGCTACCACAGATGGAGTTGTTCTTGCGCCTTCTGCATTTTCCAATACTTTAGCTTGCGTACCCTCCATAATGGCTACACATGAATTTGTAGTTCCTAAATCAATTCCTATTACTTTGCTCATTTTTAAATATCCCAAAGGTCATATAAGTGTTATTTTTCATAGTACAAGTTAGTGTAAAAATTAATTTTCATTAGGTTTTTCTTGGTTTTTTTCATCATTTTTGCTCTTTTTTTTTGATACAGCAACCAAAGAAGGTCTAAGCAATCTATCCTTCATTAAAAAGCCCTTTTGGATTTCTTGAACTATTGTACCAGAATCTTTACTGTCGTCTTCTATTTCCATCATTGCCTGATGAAGGTTTGGATCTAATTTTTCATTAATAGACTTAATTGGTTCTATATTGTTTTTTTTAAATATTGAAAGCATATCGTTATAAATAATATTTAAATGCTCAGAAATTTTTTTAAGAGATTCACTACCTTTTAAAGTTTCATCGTTTTCAAGTGCATGTTTTGATCTTTCAAGATTATCCAATAGATTTAACGCTTCTTTAGCAAACGAAAAACCTCCATACTCAAATGCATCATCTTTTTCTTTTTCAAATCTGCGTCTTTGATTTTCCATTTCAGCAAAAGTTCTGGTAACTTTGTCTTCTAATTCTTTGATTTGATCTTCGGGTGATATTTCTTCTTTTTTAATTTCATCTTTCAAAGAGGACTTATCATGATCTTCAAGTTCTTCAGAAATCTCTTCTTTTTTTAGTTCTTCT
>CACAHI010000041.1 GCA_902532225.1 uncultured Pelagibacteraceae bacterium | reverse complement strand
AAAAGTTTTTTTCGACAATTCGTATAAATCATTCCAGTCATTATGTGAAAATGTATTTTCGTTATCTAAGAAATTTATACTTAAGCTATTACAATTTTCTATTTTAAGATTATCTATAGAATTGGTTAGAATAGTATGGTTAAAACTCAATATAAACTTTTTATCATCTATATTAACAACAATTTTTTTTCCTAAAATTTCTGAAGCTCTGCTGGCAAATGGTAAAAATATTATAGGATATGCAAAATTTTTAAAATTAATTTCCTTTAAATTATTTAAAGAATTGATTTGATCTAAAAAATTTAAACCAACAACAATTGGACAGAAAGGTTTTGATTCTGAAAAATTTTTATCTGTTATTAAACTTATTTTTTTAAAATTATTTTCTTTATAGATATTAAAATATCCTAGTAAATTACTTACTCCAGGAATTCCGAACATCTCAAGAAGCCTCATGTTTTTTCCTATTTCCTCTGCTACTCCCCAAGAAAATCCAACTGCTTTACTTGCTCTTTTACAAGTTGTGTCTATTTCGCTTAAACTTATCATTTTATTTAATTGTACATCCAGTGTTCATTTAAATTATTTAATTCTTTGGCGAGTGGTGCTCCTTGAAACATTGTTATTCTTAACCATTTATCTGATCTTGGGTCAAATTTCATTGCGCCAAAAAAAGAAAGCTTTAATCTTAACATATCAATTGGAACTAATTTAGAACCTATGATATTATCTTGAATTTCAGCATATGGAAATTTTTCTACTATAAAAGCTCTCCTCACAACATGTCTTAACTCATTATTGTTAATTAAAAATTTTCCAATTGGTAAGCTATTTTTTTCAGTAAAAATTTTTTGATATAATTTTTTTATATCTCTTGCTATTGCCAATGGTTGTTCTAATTCATGACCTTGTTCTTCGTACCTATTTGCTATTCTTGGTTCTTCTTTATTTTTTGAAATGAACCAAAAATTTTGATTATTTTCCTTTTTAGAGAAATCTATTTTAATTATCTCTTTATATTTATTTTCTAATATATTTCTTAAGTCAGAAATTGTCCTATCAGTTGGAATGTTAAAATATTTTTCCTCATCGGAACTCATTTCTTTTATATATGGATTAACTATTTCAGAATATGGTTCCATCATCATTGATACTGTGTATTCTATACATTCTTCATTAAGATTTTTTTCTATCCATAAGTACAATTCATTAAATGGGTAATTTTTGTTAAAATCAAATTCACTTTTTAAATATTGGTTTAATTTTTTAAAATCTATAATTAATTGATTTATTTTTTTTTTTTGAAAATCACTATCTGTGTTCCATGAAGTAATATTTTTATATGAGTTGCTTAAACAATTAAGAAATATTTCTTTATCTTTAAGAGCAATAGTCTTTATTTCTCTTATTTTTTTTAGTGATTTTTCTCTTGCTAAAATCCAGTTATTTAAAAGTGTAGGATGATTAACTACAAATGGTGCCATTCCTAATCCAGTTGAATTCCCTATTCCTAAACTTCTACATACTTTATCATCAAGCTGAATGCTTTTTTGTGGATTTTTGCATTTAGCAATATGGTTAACTTGATCAAAGGTAAATTGTCTTATTAAATAAACAAGCATCATCTCTAATCTAAATGGACCATTTATTTCGTTTCTATTTTTTAACCTAAACCTGTCAGCTAATCCGAATTTGCCTGAACCATAAACTGCTGTGGTTCTATATAAATATCCTACATCCGACAGTATTTTATTGTTTGGTTGTTTGCCATTAGTTAAACTTTCTACAACATGATTAAATACTCTTAATGATTTATTTGCTCTAGATAAAGTTAGCTCTTTATATGAAACTCTTCCAACTTCTTGTTTAGGAACATTAATTTTAAGTCTACTTATATCTTTCTTAGTAGGAATCCCATCATGTAAAACAAAAGCTGCGTCCCACTTAGTTGCAATAACTCTATCTGATCTTTCGTCATCACTTAAGGCATTTGCAAAACATATTAATGAATATATTCTTTTATTTTTTTTTAGTGAATAAACAGCTTCACCATATCCATTTTCATCAAGATCAAATAAATCTCTGTTAAATTCCCAGTTTTTAAATTCTTCAAGAAATGACCTAAGAAAGGAAATTTTAGATTGATGAAATGATCCTAGTCTAGATAACTTCATGATAATATTTGGATCTCTTAATTCAATTTGCATTTAAATTTTTTTATAAAAATTAAACCAGTTATTTCCTAAAATTCCATTAATTTCTTTCTCATTGAAACCAACTTTTTTTAAGCCATTTTCTAAGTTTTTAAATCCTCTAGCATCTTCAAACCATTTAGGTTGTTTTGGAAAGCCTGATTTATTTTTTGAACCTTCCCCATAATTTTTATTTTTTGCCCATGTTCCGTTTCTCATCCATTCAACAACAGAATCTGGTTGGTTTAAACAAAGATCAGATCCGATTCCAATTTTTTCTACTCCCATCAGTTCGGCTGTTCTAGCTGTCATTTCGCAAAAACTTTCAAGGGTGCAATTTGTGTTATCTTTCAAATGATGAGGATAAAGTGACAGACCGAGCATTCCATCATTATCAGACAAGGTTTTTAATAGTTGATCAGATTTGTTTCTTTTTGCCTGATGCCAAAAAAAAGGATTTGCATGTGTAATTGCTATTGGCTTTTCACTAATTTCGATTGCATCATAAGTACTTTTTTCTGCTGAATGAGACATGTCAATAACAATACCGACTCTGTTCATTTCTTTAATTACCTCTTTTCCAAAATTTGTTACTCCACTATCTAATTTTTCATAGCAACCTGTTGCTAACAAAGACTGGTTATTATAGGTCAATTGCATAAATCGACATCCATGTTCATGAACTTTTTCTACTAAACCAATATCATCTTCTATTGGTGAACAGTTTTGAAAACCAAAAAAAATAGCTGTTTTATTTTCTTTATTTGCTTTCTCAATATCTTTAAAGCTTTTGCCTAAAAAAATTATATCTGAATTTTCTTTAAAAAAAGTCTCCCATTCTTTAATTTTATTCAATAATTCATTATAATCTTCGTGGTAAACAATTGTCACATGAACTGCATCTAATTTAGCTTCTCTATTTATTTGAAAAACCTCTCTGGTCCACTTACAATACTGAAGATTATCAATCTTATATTTCATTAGATTAAATATATATTAGTAGTAAATTTTTTGATATTAAAAGATACAAATGTCTCAGAAAAAAAATACATATAAAGTTTCAATTATAATGGGTAGTCAATCTGATTATTCTACTATGAAACACTGTAAGAAAGTTCTGGACATTCTAAAAATCAAAAGCGAAACAAACATAATATCAGCACACAGAACTCCCAAAAGACTGTTTAAATTCGCAGAAAATGCAGAAAAAAATAAGATTTCAGTTATTATTGCAGGAGCAGGTGGTTCAGCTCATTTGCCGGGAATGATTGCAGCCATTACAAAAATTCCTGTTATCGGGGTACCAATAGAGAGTAAAAAGTTAAAAGGTCTAGATAGTTTACTGTCAATTGCACAAATGCCAAAAGGAATTCCCGTTGGAACTGTTGCAATCGGAAAAGATGGTGCAATCAATTCAGCTTTATATGCAGCATCAATAATTGCATTGAATGATATTAAAGTAAGAAGAAAACTAGATCTTTGGAGAAAAAAACAAACAAAATCTGTAAAACTAAAACCTAGATAAAATGGCGCACATTACTCTAGGAATAATCGGAGGCGGGCAACTAGGTAGTATGCTTGCAAATGCAGCAAAAAAATTAAATATAAAAACAATTATATTTTGTGACGATCAAAACGCACCTGCTAAAAATTACACTGATAAATTTATCTACAGCGATTACAGTGATAGAGAAAAAATAAAACAATTTTTAGAGTTAGTTGATGTAATCACTTTTGAATTTGAAAATATTCCTTTTGATTCATTAAATTTAATGAATAATCAAAAAAAAGTTTTGCCTAACCCAGAAATAATTAAAATTTTACAAAATCGCCTATTAGAAAAAGATTTTCTAAGTAATTTAAATATTGTAACTACAAAATATGTTTCAATCAAAAAAAAAGAGGATTT
>CACAHI010000040.1 GCA_902532225.1 uncultured Pelagibacteraceae bacterium | reverse complement strand
AATTTTTAAATGCGTAAATCTTATTATATTACAACACCAATTTATTATCCTTCAGCAAAACCACATATGGGTCATGCTTATTCAAGTATAGTTGCAGATTTCTTTGCTCGATTTAAAAGAATACAAGGATTTGATGTTTTCTTCCTAACCGGCACAGATGAACATGGTCAAAAAATTCAACGTTCTGCACAAAATGCGAATATGGACCCACAATCATTTTGCGATCAAATTAGCAAAACTTTCTTTAATTTATCTAAAACTCTGAATCTTTCTAATGATGATTTTATAAGAACAACTGAAAATAGACATAAAAAATCAGTTATAAACTTATGGAAAATATTAGAGGAAAAAAATGAAATTTACCTATCAAAATATTCTGGGTGGTACTCAGTATCAGATGAGGCTTTTTATTCTGAAGATGAAATTGAGGATGTCGATAATAAAAAAGTTTCTAAAGCATCGGGTTCACCGGTTGAATGGGTAGAGGAAGAGTCTTATTTTTTTAAATTATCTAAATGGCAAAAACCTCTTTTAAAGTTTTATAATGAAAATCCTAATTTTATTTTACCGGAGTCAAGAAAAAATGAAGTAATATCTTTTGTCAAAAGTGGACTAAAAGATTTGTCTGTTAGTAGAAAATCTTTTAGCTGGGGTATTCAAGTACCTTCAAATAAAGACCATGTCATTTATGTTTGGTTAGATGCATTAACAAATTATATAAGTGCATTAAATTATCCAGACAAAAATGATAATTTATATAAAAACTTTTGGCCTGCATCATTACATTTAATTGGAAAAGATATTTTAAGATTTCATGCTATTTATTGGCCAGCTTTTTTATTAGCAGCAAATATTCCTCCACCTAAAAGAGTTTATGGTCACGGATGGATTCTTTCTAATGAACAAAAAATGTCAAAATCAAAAGGTAATATATTAGACCCATTAGAAATTATCAAAAAATATGGAGTAGACTCATTAAGATATTATTTAATAAAAGAAGTTTCCTTTGGTAATGATGGAAATATATCAGAAGAAAAATTAGAAAACTGCATAAATAGTGATTTAGCAAATAATTTTGGTAATCTGTGCCAAAGAGTTATTTCGTTTAATGAAAAAAATATTAATTTAAAAATACCTCAATCGTTTAAATTTAATAAGGAAGACTTACAAATTTTAAATAATTATAAAAACAACTTCGATAATTTGATAGATTTTGTTGATAATCAAAAAATTAATGAATATGTAAATTTTATTCAAGATCAACTTTTTGCTGCAAATAAATATTTTAACGACCAAGAGCCTTGGAAAAAAAAAGCCGATCAAGAAAGATTAAATACAATTGTCTATGTATCGCTTGAATTAATTAGAAAAATTTCTATTTTACTTTATCCGATCATTCCAACAACTACTTTAAAAGTTCTAGATATTTTTCAAATTAAAGAAGGCGATATAGAGTTTAATTCTATTAAAAATGATCTTATATTAAAAAGTGATAGTAAAATAAAAAAAATATCTATTTTATTTAAAAAAATTGAAAAAAATGATTGATTCACATTGTCACTTAGATCAACAACCATTAATTGATGATTTAAATAATATTGTTAATAGATCTAAAGAAGTAGGTATAGAAAAATTGTTGACTATATCAACAACCCTTAACTCCTTTAATGAAATATCAAACTTAGTAAATTTTGATCCTATTATTTACGGTACTTTTGGTATTCATCCACATGAATCAGACAAGGAGTTTGTAAGTAAGTCTGAAATTATAAACAAAATCAAAACTAACAAAAAAATTATAGGAGTAGGTGAGACCGGATTAGATTTTTATTACAATAATAGTGATAAAAAAAATCAAATTAATAGTTTTATAAACCATATTGAGGCTGCAATAGATTTAAATATTCCATTAATAGTTCATTCGAGAAATGCAGAAACCGACACCTTTGATATTATAAACAGGTATAAAAATCAAAATTTAAAAGTACTTATGCATTGTTTTACTGGATCACTTAATTTAGCTAAAAAATTGTTAGATCTTGATGCATTTTTTTCTGCCAGTGGCATAATAACATTCAAGAATTCTAATTCTTTACAAGATACATTTAAATTCTTACCTGAAAACAAAATATTGATCGAAACTGATAGCCCATATTTAGCACCGGAACCTATGCGAGGAAAAAAAAACGAACCTAGTTTCATTCACCATACATTAAAAAAATTAGCTCAAATTAAAAAAATTGAAATTAATAAATTAGACAATATTACTACTAATAATTTCAATAATTTATTTTTCTCTAAATGACTTTAAAATTTACAATTTTAGGGTGTGGAAGTTCAATGGGGGTTCCTACAGCAACTAATAATTGGGGAAACTGCAATCCTAATGAAAAAAAAAATACAAGAACCAGATGTTCGGCAATTATTTCTTCCAAAAAATCTAATACTCTAATAGATACTTCTCCTGATTTAAGATTACAACTTTTAGATAATAAAATACAAAATATTAAAAGAGTTATTTATACGCACATGCATGCTGATCAAACACATGGAATAAATGATTTAAGACCTTTTTTTTTAAAAAATAAAAAAAAAATTGATGTTTATGCTGACAAAATAACGGCAAAATATTTAAAAAGAACATTTAACTATTGCTTTAATGGCGGCAAGGGGTACCCACCAATTGCGAAAATAAAAATGTTAAAAAAAAATATGATGTTTAAAAGTAATGAAAATTTAAATATTAAAACGATACCTGTGCCTCATGGAAGAATAATGTGTATGAGTTTTGTATTTAATAAAAAATTAGCATACGCTAGTGATTTGCATGATATTTATAAAAAAGATTTGAAATATTTTAAAAAATTAAAATTTTTAGTTATTGACTGTCTGAGATATTCTAAACATCCAGCACATTTAAATTTTGATGACTGCATAAAGTTAATTAAATACTTAAAACCCAAAAGGGCAATTCTTACTAATTTGCACGCTGACATTGATTATAATTATATAAAGAAATATCTACCAAAAAATGTCAGTCCAGGTTATGATGGTATGAGTTTTTTAATTTAGTATTTTTTCAACTGCATTAATTATTTTTTTAGACATCGGTTTAGTAAAAGAAGCGTATGTATCAAAAATTTTACCATTCTTGTCGATTAGTATTTTATGGAAGTTCCATTTTGGTACAGCAGATTTTCCGTAGTTTCTTTTTGCCCATTTATATATTTCATGCGCATTATCACCTTTAACCTCCAAAATAGATGTCATAGGAAAATTTATACCAAAATTGACCTCACAAAACTTTTTTACTTCATCGTTTTTATCTTTTTCCTGATTAAATGAATTTGATGGTACACCCAAAACTATTAATCCTTTATCTTTATATTTATCCCATAATTTTTGTAAATCATCATACTGTTTTGTAAAACCACAGTAACTAGCAACATTTACTAATAAAACAGCTTTATTTGTATATTCATTTAAATTGATTATTTTATCATCTATTGATTTTATTGAGTGATCAAAAAAGATTTTTTCATAATTAGCCATGGCAAAATTTTTAAAAAAAAAAATTATTATTATTCCAAAAAGTATTATCTTTTTCATAAATATATTTATTTATTAGGTGTAAGTAATATCAAGAAGTAGCCAGTTAAAGTGGACAATAATGACCCAGTTAGAACGCCTATTTTTACACCATCCATATACTGCATATTTTCAACAAATGCTAAATTTCCAACGAATAGACTCATTGTAAATCCAATACCAGTTAATATTCCTACTCCGTAAAAATTAAACCAATTAGAATTATTTGGCATTTGAGCAATTTTTAACTTTATAGAAACATATGAAAATATAAAAACTCCTAGTTGCTTACCTACAAATAAGCCTAGGACAATTCCAAGAGGAACTTTATCTAACAACGAAGAGAAGGATAGACCTTCCAAAGAAACTCCTGCATTTGCGAAGGCAAATAATGGCATAATTCCAAACGCAACATACGGGCTTATAGAATGTTCAACTTTTATTAATAATGAAAAATCTTTTTCTTGTTTTCTATGAGGAATAGTAATTGCAAGTAAAACACCAGCTATTGTAGCATGTATTCCTGAGTTGTGCGTAAAGTCCCAAAGAAAAATACCTGCAATCAAATAGGGTAGAAACTTTTTAATATTAAATTTATTTATTAAAAGCAAAATTATAAAAGCTAACAACATTAGTAATAAATATTTAATACTAAGATCACCAGAATAAAATATAGCTATAATAACAATAGCACCTAAATCATCTATAATAGCTAATGCAGTTAAAAAAACCTTTAATGACAAAGGTACACGTTTTCCTAACAAAGAAAGTACACCGAGAGAAAAAGCAATATCGGTTGCGGATGGTATAGCCCAGCCGTTTAAGGTTTGACTATCACCTAAATTTATATAAACATAAATTAAAGCAGGAACAAGCATTCCACCAATAGCGGCAATTATAGGTAACAAAGCTTGCTTAATATTTGAAAGTTCTCCCTGCAAAAATTCTCTTTTAATTTCCAAAGTTACGAAAAAAAAGAACACAGCCATTAATACATCATTAATCCAATGTAAAACTGTTAACTTTAAACCAAATTCGTTTATTCCTAAGAACAAATACTCATTTAAGGTAGAAAAATATAAATTAGATAAACTAGAGTTACTTATTAAAAGTGCAATTATTGCTGCAAACAATAGAACTAAACCACTAGCGGCTTCTAA
>CACAHI010000039.1 GCA_902532225.1 uncultured Pelagibacteraceae bacterium | reverse complement strand
CCAAATAAAGTTAATTTTTTTGAAGCTAAAAATTGTGATAAAATATGTGATATAGATATTTCAAAGTTTAATAGTGAAAATGATCGTTACACAACAATTAAAAGATCAGCTTTAATCGAATTTTTATTAAGAAATATTCCAAGCAACAAGATTAAAAAAAATACTGAATTAAATAGTATAGAAAATGGAGAAAAAATAAAATTACATCTATCGGATAATTCGATAGAAGAATTTGATTATGTTGTAGTTGCCGATGGTGTATTTTCAAAAACTAAGACAACTATTTTAAAAAAAGATACGAGTCCAAAATTCTTTAATTCAATAGCCTTAAGAGGTAATATTAAAAGTGGAGATATTAGTGATATTATGCTTTTTTTAGGATCAGATTTTCATTTTGTTATATACCCAGTGAATCAAAAAAAAGAATTAAACTTTATTTCTATAATTAGAAAAAAATTTAATAAAAAAGACATTTTAGAAGAAAATCTTTATAAAAGTAAAGAATTATTAAAATCATTAATGGATGAAATATGTAAAAAAACAACATTTAAATTAAATGCCAAACTAGAAAACATCAAAATTTTTCCAATTTATGTAAGTCAAAAATTTGAAAATTATAATCAAAAAAATGTTTATTTTATTGGTGATGCACTCTTTGCATTTCCACCTTCATTTGCTCAGGGAGCCTCTCAATCAATTGAATCAGCAAAGCATGCACATGATGAAATAGTTAATAACACTAAAAATTATTATAAAAAAAGAAGATCAAGAATTAATCAAGTTAATTTTAGATCAAAACTTAACTATTTTATTTTTCACCTATCAAACCCATTAGCAATTTTTCTAAGAAAAATATTTATAAAATATTTATCAAAAAACAAAAAGTTTTTGGAAATTTATCTAGGAAAAATTTATAAAAATTAATTACTTGGTCTTAATCTTTGCCTTAATTCATCTATTGGTTTAAGAGAATTGCCTGATAGATAATGCCAATAGGTCCAACCATTACAGCTTTCAGCACCCAGAATTTTGGCTGCAACTTGGTGAATTGAACCTTCTGATTTTTGATATTTAATGCTTCCATCAATCATAATTTTCGCATTAATTTTTTTCTTCTGATCATATATTTCTGTACCTGGTCTAATTACACCCATTTCTACTAATGAACCAAAAGGGATTCTAGGTTTAGATCTATTATTTTGCAAAGCATCCAAACAATCTTCTTCAATTGGTTTTGTATTCTTTACTCTTTTGTTTGCAGCCTCAAAGTATGTTTTATCTTTTTCAATTCCCAAAAAAATTCTTCCAAGTTTTTTTGCTACCACTGCAGTAGTCCCAGAACCCAAGAATGGATCTAAAATAAAATCATTTTTATTACTAGAAGCCAAAAGTATCCTGTGAAGTAATGCTTCTGGTTTTTGTGTAGAATGAATTTTTTTACCTTTTTCTTTCAATCTTTCTTTTCCACTACAAATAGGTAAGCTCCAAGTTGATCTCATTTGAAGATCGTCATTTAAACATTTTAATGATTGATAGTTAAAAGTATATTTTGATTTTTCACTCTTTGATGCCCAAATTAAAGTTTCATGGGCATTGGTAAACCTTGTTCCTCTAAAGTTTGGCATTGGATTATTTTTGTTCCAAATGACGTCGTTTAGTATCCAAAAACCTAAATCTTGAATTTTGGCACCAACTCGAAAAATATTATGATAACTACCTATAACCCAAATACTTCCATTTTTTTTTAGAATTCTTTTACATTCTCTAAGCCACTTATCTGTAAAATCATCATAAGTTTTAAAACTTTCAAATTTATCCCATTCTTCATTTACTGCGCTTACTTTAGATCTATCAGGTCTAATCAATTCATTTTTTAATTGTAAATTGTATGGAGGATCAGAAAAAATAAGATCAAAAGTTTCATCAGGGATTTTTTTTAACTCTTTAAGAGTATCACCATTAATAATTTTGTTTTTTAAATTTGGTAAAATCATTTTTTAAAAAACAATTAGACTCCAACTTGGAGTCTCCGTCAACTTAGGATTGAATTAATTTGAGTCCAATAGTTGTCCAGATTATTTGAGACTCAATATGTTGTGTATAGGTTTAAATTTTCTACGATGGTGTTTCGTGATGCCATATTTTTTTATTGCTGATAAGTGATCTTTAGTACCGTAACCAGCATTTTTATTCCAAAGGTATCCTTCATATTTTTTTGACATTTTTGAAATTAAACGATCTCTAGAAACTTTTGCAATTATTGAGGCGGCAGAAATTTCAGGTATTTTCTGATCTCCTTTTATTACATATTTTAAATTATAATTTTTGATTTTTGGAGTTTTATTTCCATCAACTAATACTAATTTGGGTTTTTTTTTTAACTTTTTCACCGCTCTTTTCATTGCTAGCAAACTTGCATTTAAAATGTTTAATTTTTCTATTTCTTTTAAAGAAGCAGAACCAATTGACCAGTGAGAATTTTTTTTTATATATTTCTCTAAAATATTAAGATTTTTTTTAGAAAGTTTTTTTGAGTCTTTTAATTTACTTTTATCAATTTTGTTGCTTAAGATCACAGCCGCAGCATAAACCGGCCCAACCAAACTACCTCTTCCTACCTCATCTACTCCTGCAACAACATTTTTCACTTTATAATTTTATACCCAGCTCATTAATTTTATTTCTTATTTCTTTTAAATCTGACCATGAATATTTTTTTTGATCAGGTTGTCTTAATAAATAAGCTGGATGAAAAGTTATCATCGTTAAGTATGTTTTTTGTTTAATAATTACTTCCTTCCATTTACCTCTTTCTTTTGAAATTTTTACATTCTTTCCTATAAGAGACTCCATTGCTGTACTGCCCATTAATATTAATATTTTTGGTTTAATTATTGAAATATGTTCCCTTAGAAAATTAGAATATTTATTAATTTCATCTGTATCGGGTTTTCTATTATTCGGGGGCCTAAAGTTAACAACATTTGTTATATATACTTCTTCTCTTTTTATATTAATGGCATTTAGCATTTTATTTAAAAGTATTCCCGCGTCGCCTACAAAAGGTTCGCCAATCTCATCTTCTTTCTGACCAGGACCCTCACCAATCAACATAACCTGACTGTTATGATTTCCATCATTAAAAACTATTTGTGATGCATTAATTTTAAGTTTACAATTTTCAATGTTTTCAATTTCTCTTTTTAAATTATTCAATTTATTTGTCTTGTTTTCGACTTTAAGATCATTTTTTAACCTATTAATTGGCTGATTATTAAAAATTTCTTCAATTTCAAAGGATTTAATTAACTCAAAATCAATTATGTCATTTTGATCTTTGTGGTTTATAGTCATAAAATATTTTTATGCTTATTAAAAATTTAAAAATATTGATATTTATAATATTTTTCTTATATCAAAATTCTGTCTTTTCAAAAACAAATGATCTTAATGAATTCAACCACAGGTATTTATCAAACTATTTTTCTGCAATAGTTTCTTTTGACAATCAAAATAATGATAAAGCATTAAAATTTTTTAATTCTTCAAAATACTTAATTAAAAAACATGACAATTTTTTAAGAGAATACACTATTTCTTTAGTTGAAAACGGTCAAATATTAAAGTCTATAAAACAAATTAAAAAAACAAAAAGCCCAAAGCAAAAAAACTTCCCTGAAGCACAAATTTTACTTTTAGTTGATAGTTTAATAAACGAAGATTGGAACAACATAAATAATATATTAACAAAATTAAAGGCCTTTCAAAACGAGGACACATATGAATTTATTACACACAAAATACTTAATAGCTATTTTAAACTCTTTAAGAACAATGAAATTGCATCCAAAGAGATTAAAGACTATGGTAATCTATCTCTTATTACAAAAGCTTTTCAAAGTTGTTATATTGAGTCAGAAGAAACAGAAAATTTATTTGCAAATATTATAAATTCTTCTGAAGGTGATTATTCAAGATATTTATTTTTTTATTTATCGCAAATTTTATTAAATAACGATTTTGAAACAGCAACTGAAATTTCTCAAACTATCGATCCAATTTCTAGCGGTCTTCTAATTTCCCAATTAAAAAAATGGATCGATCAATCTGCATATGAGAGTATAACCAATTCATTTTCTTGCAAAAATAAAAAACATTTAATAGCGGAATTCTTTTTTTTAATTTCAAATTTATACGCTGCAGATGAAAATTATTTAAAATCAAATTTTTATTTAAATATCTCATATTTTTTAAATCCAGATTTTTATTTTAACCTATCATTGCTAGCAGAAAATTATTTCATAAATAAAAAATATACTTCATCTAAAAAAATATTAGATGTATTTTTAGAAAAGGACGAAGTTTACTTTTGGTTTAAAGTAAAAAAAAATACGCAAATATTTAAAAATAATCAGAAAAACAAAGATGCATTAAAATATTTAGAAAAAAATTTTGAAAAAATTAACAACCCTTCAATAAAAATTATTTTTGATATGGCAAACTTTTACAAAAGTTTTAAACAGTATGATGAAGCTATTAAATTATATTCTGAATTATTGAGAAAGATTGATAAAAATTCTTATTCTTATGCCGATATTCTTTATAGAAGAGGTGGGTGTTATGAACGAATAAAGAAATTTAAAAAATCAGACGAAGATTTACTTCAATCTTTAAATATTAAACCCTCAGATCCCTATGTAATGAACTATTTAGCATATAGCTGGTTAGAAAGAGATTATAAGATTGATGAGGCACTTTTAATGTTAGAAGATGCATATAATCAAGAGCAGGATGATCCATATATAATCGACTCAATAGGTTGGGCGTATTATTTAATTAAAGATTATGAAAAAGCAGAAAAATATTTAGTTCAAGCTGTTCAGTTAATGCCAGATGATCCAATTGTAAATGATCACTATGGAGATATTTTATGGAAATTAAATAGAAAAATTCAAGCCAG
>CACAHI010000038.1 GCA_902532225.1 uncultured Pelagibacteraceae bacterium | reverse complement strand
ATACTGAGCAAATTAAACAAACTAGAAAAACATATTGCTTTTTTAGACCTTGCTCCATAACGAATATGTTTTGAGCTCCAATGGCTAAAATCAAACTTAAACCTGCGAAAAAACCAAGTATAAGAAAACTCATTTTTTACTTAATATGTCTGCTCTCAAAGTGGTTAAAATAATGATTATTAAAAAAGGTATACATATTAAATTCATCATTTTCCAATTAGTAAGCACAATTAAAACTCCAGCTGATAAACTCCCAGTAGCATGAACAGAATATACAATAAAATCATTTAATCCTTGAGCTTTGAATTTTTCTTCTTCTTTATAGGTTAAAACTAGTAAACTCGTGCCAGATATAAATAAAAAATTCCAACCTAAACCTAAAAAAATTAATGCGAACATATAATTGTAATAAGTTTGATCAAAGAAACTTGCTATTATAGTTATGCTGTAAAGAAATACTCCTGCATACATTATGTTGCTATGACCAAATTTTTTGACTAAATTTCCAGTTATCAAAGATGGTAGAAACATTGCTACAACATGAAATTGTATAACCAGACCTGTTTTACTTAGACTCATTTTTTCCATTACATGCATGCTTAATGGAGTTGCCGTCATCAAAAATGTCATTATTGCATATCCAAATGCTGCAGCTATGAGTGCCTGTAAAAATCTAGGTTGCGAAATTAATTCAAAAACACTTCTTCCTGAACTTTTTATATTAGTCTCTAATTTTGATGTATTTTCATAAAATAAAAAGAAAATCACCGGTATAATAGTTAAAATAGCAAGTGACAAATAAGATCCAACATACAATTGATCGGTAACAATATCTTTTCCATAATTTGCCATGCTTGGCCCTAAAAATGCTGAAACAATTCCACCTAGTAAAATTATTGAAATTGCTCTAGGTACTTTATCTTTTTCAACACTTTCAGCTGCAGCAAAACGATATTGATGTGTAAATGACATACCGACCCCAATAAAAAAATTTGCAAAACAAAATAGAATAAAGTTCTGATCCATTATTGAATAAGCTGCCAATATAGAAGCTAAAAAATTTCCAATTGATGCTGAAATAAATCCAACTTTTCTTCCAATTAAACTCATGACTTTTGTTGCAAAGATTGCACCTATTGCTATACCAACTACGGATATCGACATTGGTAAGGTAGAGAGTGATTTTAAAGGACTAATTTGAGAACCAATAATTCCACTTAAAAATACAGTTACTGGAGCTGCAGTAAAACTAAAAATCTGACTTAAAGTCAATATTATTAAATTTTTATTCATTAAAATAAATACTTGTCTGAAAGATAAAGTATCATTGCAAATGCTATTCCTAATAAAATGTAGTACATAAAAAAATTCTTATTTAATTCATTGCAGAGTATTAAACCCTTTTCTTTCCTTGAACAACTCTATCTAAGATTAATGCAACAAATAAAATTGCTATACCTGCAAGTATCCCCTGTCCAACATTAGCGTATTGTAATGCTTCAAGTACATCTTGTCCCAAACCTTTTGCTCCAATTAAAGATGCAACAACTACCATTGCTAAACTTAACATTACAGTTTGATTCACGCCAGCGAGTATAGATGGCGTTGCTAAAGGTAGGTCTACTTTTCTAAGTAAATACCATTTAGATGCACCATATGCTATCGCAGCTTCTCTAATTGTTTCAGGAACTCCTCTTAAACCTAGCACTGTAAGTCTTACAACAGGTGTTCCTCCAAAAATCATAGTAATAATAACTGCTGCGACTTTTCCAGTTCCAAAAAATGCAATTACTGGAATCATAAATACAAAAGCCGGCATGGTTTGCATAAAATCCATTATTGGTCTTATCATAGAATAAAATCTTTGACGCCTTGCGCAATAAATTCCGAGTGGTATTCCAATTACAATACTTAAAATTGCTGCCGTACCAAGTAAAGCAAGTGTAGTCATAGCTTTTACCCAAAAACCTAAGAAACCCATGTAAGCCAAAAAACCAGCTGAATAAATTGCTGTTCTTATTCCAGCTGATAATGCTGTTAGAACAACAATAGTGGTAATGATTACAACCCATGGAGTTTTTACAAAAAGCAATTCTAAAAAATCTAATACAGATCTAATTCCAATTGTTATTGCAGTAAACAATGCATCTCCTTTAATAACTGCATAGTCAAAAATAGTTTCGACCCATTTTATTGAAGTTAGTCTAATTTCTGGATGAGTAGGAAAATCATTCATGATTACCATTAAACCTGGAAAACTATAATGAACTACTGAGAATAACATTATAACAGCTGTAAAAATTGCGCTTAATGCATAGTTTTTCATTTTCATGCCTGGGCTAATTAATTTATTTGAAAGCCATTCAGAATATCTTTTTTCCAAAATAGTATTAGCTAACATTCCTTGAATTAACTTAACAATAATTAATAAACCAATCCCAAAGAATGTTATCCAAATAGCTGAGGCTTCGATTTGTTGCACGTCTACTACATATTCTTTCATAGCATCTTCTAAAGATTTTATTGCTCTTTTATAGACTTCTACTTTGTCAGGGTTATTCTCAATTGCTGCTTCAAGTTGTTTGTTCCTAAAATCAATTGTCGACTGAATTTTATCAATTTTTTCTAAAGCATCTTTTGTAATATTTCCAAACAAACCTCTAATAATTTGCACAACTGCAAAAGTTTCTATAATTAAAAAAGCAAGTGCATAATTCCATATGTTTCTCATCCCAAACCAAATTGGTCCTAGTAAAGAAGCAAAAAGATTAAATGAAAAAGAATAAGATGGTTTACTACCAATTTTTTTGAACTCTTTCACATAATATTCGGGATTAGTAATTACAAAATTACTGATTAGTTCTGATCTTGATAAATTTTTATTGTCTTTATTCATTTTCATTTCCTTCAACAACTGCTTTTAGGAGATCAGATTGACTTATAAACCCAATTTTTTCGTTATTTTTATTAGTTACAATAATTGGGTTGTCTTTTGTAACTGATATTTCAATTAACTTACTTAAAACCTCATTTTCATTAACTAATTCATTATTATCATCTAATTTACCAAATTTATTTTCATACTCTTTTATAGATTTCATGATGGTTTTAGCTTGAACAACTTTTAATCTAGAAATTCCTTTTACAAAATCAGCAACATATTCATCCGCTGGATTAACAACAATTTCTTCAGGAGTTCCTATCTGAACTACCATACCGTCTCTCATTATTGCGATTCTATGACCAACTCTTACAGCTTCGTCTAAATCATGAGTTATAAATACTGTTGTTTTTTTCATTTTTTTTGAAAGTTTTATAAACTCTGATTGAAGTTGTCTTCTAATCAATGGGTCTAATGCACTAAAAGGTTCATCCATTAATAAAAATTCTGGATCAGCAGCTAATGCTCTGGCTAGGCCAACTCTTTGTTGCATTCCTCCAGATAGTTCATGTGCATATTTATTTCCCCAACCTTGAAGTTCTACAATATTTAAAATTTTATTTGCTTCATCTAGTCTATCATTTTTGCTTACACCTCTTATTTCTAAAGGCATTGCTATATTATCTAAAACTGATCTATGTGGCATTAAAGCAAAGTTCTGGAATACCATTCCTATTTTTTTATTTCTTAGCTCTTGTAAGCTATCTTTATCAAACTGCATTACATCTTGATTATTAATTAATATTTTTCCAGAAGTTGGTTCAAGGAGTCTATTAATGTGTCTAACTAGCGTAGATTTACCACTTCCTGAAAGACCCATTACACAAAATATTTCTCCTTTATTAACGTTAAAAGAAACATCTGAAACACCTATAACAGAATTATATTTTTCTAATGCTTCTTGTTTTGAAATATTTTTATTTTGAATAGCATCCAAAGCCTCTTTTGAATTATTCCCAAAGATTTTCCAGACATTTTGAATTTGGATAGCTGTTTCCATATGATGCGTTTTTATAAAACAAAATTAATTGAAAAATTACCTGGCAACCTTAAATTGCCAGGTAAATATAATTTATTAAACTAGAATTACAGTCCTAACCAACCGTCGACTGTAGATTTGTTTTTGCTCATCCAATCTCTAGCAACTTCGCCTGGATCTCTTTTTTTAACCGATACTTGAAAAGCCATCCATGAAACATCATCTGCTGTTATTTGAAATTTCTTAAAAAACTCAACTATAGCAGGTGATTTTTTTTCTAAAGAAGTGCCCCAACCGATTTGAATTTTCTTAAGAGCATCTTTTGATGCAACGTAAGATTTTTTATACCAATCAGGATCAGCTTTTGGCTGTATCATCTTATATTTAGCAGGATCATGTTTAGGTTCTTCTAGCATCACTACATCAGCCATTCCCCAAATTGCATGTGGTTTATAACAATAAAAAGCATAACCTTCGCCTTTTTTTATTGAATCTAAAACTCTAGCATTTTTGACAGCTTCAGCTGCTCTTATAGGTTCAATTCCAGCATCAAGTAATTTGTAATCTCTTACTTTTACCTGATTAACATTAGCTGAAGCCCAACCATCTGCTCCAATCCAAAACTCTCCCTTACCATTTCCATCGCTATCCATTGCTTTAACAACTTCTGGTCTTCCTAAGTCTTCGATTGCAGTAATATTCATTTTTTTCGCAAAGTCTTGAGAAACACAATAACCTTGGTTTCCTTCATAAGAATTACTACTTAATTTAAGAGTTCCTTTTGGAACTAAATCATTAGTATAAGCCTCTTGGTTTGGTAACCAAATGTCAGGGTGAACTTCAATTTCACCTTTGCTTCTATCAATTGCTCCGTAGATTGCAGTATTGTTTCCTGGAACTAATTCAGCTTCACCACCCATTTTATCAATTACAACAGCAGCTAATAAATTAGCTATTGCAGTTGCACCTGTCCAACCTGGATCTCCAATTTTTACTTTTTCAGCAAAACTTGAAAAAGTAACTAGGACTGAGATTAAACTGGCTATTATTGTACTTTTTAGTACTTTCATTTTTAT
>CACAHI010000037.1 GCA_902532225.1 uncultured Pelagibacteraceae bacterium | reverse complement strand
GAATTTGATAGTTTAGAAAGTTTTTTAGAACATGTATCTTTGGCAACATCTATTGATAAAAACTGGGAAGGTGAAAAAATTAACCTCATGACAATGCATTCTTCTAAAGGTTTAGAATTCGATGTTGTATTTTTGCCTGGATGGGAAGAAGGATTATTTCCACATCAAAAATCTATTGATGAAAAAGGAGAGCAAGGACTCGAGGAAGAAAGAAGGTTAGCCTATGTGGGTATTACTCGAGCAAAAAACTTAGCATACATATCTTTCTCTATGAGTAGATTTTATCAAGGAGATTGGATTGAAAGTATTGCTTCAAGGTTTGTTGATGAATTGCCAGAAAGTAATATTAGTAAGAAAAATAATTTTGAAAATAATAATTATGAAGAAGATTTTGATTTCAATCAAGACTTTTTTTATGACAATGAAGAAAGTAATATTAAAAGCCCTGGATGGATTAGATATCAAAAAAAATTAAAATGATTAAAAATAGAATAAAAAAATTAAGAAATCTTATTAAAATTAATAATCTAGATGCTTACATAATACCAAAAAATGATGAAAACTTTTCTGAATATTCATTTCCGAATAGATTAAAAACAATAAGTGGTTTTTCAGGTTCGGCTGGTTTCGCTATAGTATTAAGTAATATTAATTACTTATTTGTTGATGGAAGATATACAACTCAAGCTAAAATAGAAAGTGGCAAAAATTTTAAAATACTAGAAATTCCATACACTTACCCTTTTCAAGTATTAGGCAAGAAAAAATTAAATATTGGATTTGACCCAAATCTTTTTACTGATTCAACTTTAAAAAGGTATTTTAATAAATACTCTAATCTAGTAGCAGTAAAAAAAAACTTAATTGATAAAATATATTTAGAAAAAAAATATAAAATTAAAAATTATTTTTTTCATTTAGATTCAAAAGTGACAGGTGAAACAACCCAATCTAAAATTAAAAGACTAAACAAAATACTAAAAGGCCAAAGAGTAGATAATTTATTTATAAGTGCACCAGAGAATGTGGCATGGTTACTAAATCTGAGGGGTTCGGATAATCCAAATAGCCCGATTCCTAATTCAAAATTAATAGTCTCTAAAAAAAAAATAATACTTTTCTCAGATTTGAATAAAATTCAAAATGTAAAAAAATTAAAGGTATATAAAAAAATAAATTTCGAAAAATATACCCAGTTTTCTTCAAGCTTAAATAAATTACAAGGAAAGAATTTTTGTATTGATGGAAACACCTGTTCATTAAATTATAAATCTTTAATTAAATCAAAATTCAAAATAATTAAAAATGTAGATCCATGTTACGAATTAAAAGCAATAAAAAATAAAACAGAATTAAATAATACTAAGAAGGCACATATATACGATGGAATAGCATTAACAAAATTTTTGTATTGGATGAAAAATAAAAAAACAAACGACTTAAGTGAATTATCTGCAGAGAAAAAGTTAGAAAATTTTAGAAAAAAGAATAAAAATTTTCTTTATCCTAGTTTTAATACCATTGCAGGTACCGGTTCAAATGGTGCAATAATTCATTATAGGGCTAATAAAAAAACAAATAGAAAAATTAAAAAAAATGATATTTTTTTATGCGATTCAGGTGGTCAATACAAATTTGGCACAACAGATGTTACTAGAACTATATGTTTTACAAATCAGAATAAAAAAATTAAAAATATTTTTACCAGAGTATTGAAAGGCCACATTGCTGTAGCAATAACAAATTTAAAAAAAATTAATAAAGGTTATTTAATCGATAAAAGAGCGAGGAAATCTCTAAGAGAAATAAATTTAGATTATGGACATGGCACAGGACATGGGGTTGGTTTTTTTTTAAATGTGCATGAAGGTCCACAATCTATATCTAAGTACAATAAAGTAAAAATTAAAGAGGGAATGATTTTAAGTAATGAACCAGGTTACTATAAAGAAAATAAATTTGGAATCAGAATCGAAAATTTAGTATATGTAGCAAAAGAAGGTTCAAATCTTTTCTTTAAAAATTTAACATTTGCACCAATCGATATTGATTTAATTAATTTTAAACTTTTAAATAAAATTGAAAAAAAATATCTTACTAGCTATCATTCTGAAATTTATTCCAAAATATCAAAATATTTGTCCAGTAATGAAAAAAAGTGGATACAAAAATTAATTTAGCATTTTTTCGAATTCTTTTTGATTAACAACTTGTATTTTTAAATCTTTTGCTAAAGTAACTTTTCTAGTGGTAGGTTTGTCACCTACTATTAAATAATTTAACTTTTTAGTTACTGAACTTAGAATTTTTCCTGAGTTTTTTTCAATTAATGATTTTACCTCTGCTCTACTGACTCCGCTCAATTTTCCTGTAATCATAAACGTTTTGTTATTTAATTTACCATCTAAATTTATGTCGTCCTTAATTATATTAATAAATTTTGATAATTTCTTTATCACCTCTGCATTAGTTTTATTTGAAAAAAATTTTTTAAGTGAATTTATTTGAGTTTCACCAATACCGTCTATATTTAAAAAATTATCGAAATTGTAATTTGAAGAAATAATAGTCAAATTTTGTATATTTTTGATGTAGTAAGAAATTAATTTTGCATTTTCTTTTCCAATATGTCTAATTCCTAAAGAAAAAATAAACTTATCAAGAGTAATTTTCTTTGATTTATTAATTGCATAGTTTAAATTTGATACTGATAACTTGCCCCAACCATCTAATTTTTCAATTTTATCATAATTCAATTCAAATATATGTTGTGGCAATCTTATTAATTTTAAATCCCAAAATTTTTCTACAACCTTTTTCCCTAGGCCATCTATGTTTAATGCCTCTTTTGAAACAAAATGTTTAATTTTTTCTATTGCCATTTTTTCACAAATATATCCTTCACTAGTACATCTTTTTACAGCGTCATACTTTTTTGTTTGACTATTATATTCTTTTATAATTTTGGAACCACATGAAGGACATTGTTTTGGAAAGAAATATTTTTTTGATTGCTTGTTTCTCTTTGATAAATCTACAGATATAACGTGAGGTATAACATCTCCTGCTCTTTCTATTTTAACTGTATCACCTATTCTGATATCTTTTCTTTTTATTTCATCTTCGTTATGTAATGTTGCATTTGAAACTATTACTCCTCCTACATTGACAGGTTTTATTTTAGCAACCGGTGTCAGTGCTCCGGTTCTACCTACTTGGATTGCAATATCTACTACTTTTGAAAAAGCATTTTCTGCAGAAAATTTATGTGCAGTTGCCCATCTAGGTGCATTAGCAACAAAACCTAATCTCTCTTGAAGAGAAAAATCATTTAATTTGTAAACCAATCCATCCACATCATAATCTAATTTAAATCTATTTTTTTCAAATTTTTCATGATTTTTTATTAAATTATCAACTCCTTTTATAACAGAGTTATATTCGCTAGTTTTAAATCCCCATTTTTTAAGAGATTTTATTAATTCTGACTGTTTTTTAAATTTATTATTTTTAAAATAACCATAGGTGTAAGCAATAAAATTTAGTGGAATTTTTTTTACCTCCTCTGGATTTTTTTGTCTTAGCGAACCTGAAGCTGCATTCCTTGGATTCGCAAATTTATCTTCAATTTTTTGGAAATCATTATTTTTTATAAATACTTCTCCTCTTATATCAATATCATCAGGAAAGTCAGAATCTGTTACCTCTTTTGGTATATCTGATATTGTTTTTAAATTTTCTGTAATTAGTTCTCCCTCTTTTCCGTCTCCTCTTGATAGACCATAAGTTAACTTCCCATTTAAATAGGTCAACGAAGCAGAAATACCATCGATTTTAGGTTCAACGCTGTATTCAAGATCAATATTATTTTTAATATTTAAAAAATTAAATATTTTTTTTTGAAAATTTTCCAAATCATTCCTGTCAAAAGTATTTGAAAGGGATAGCATTGGGATCCGGTGTTTTTCCTTTTTAAAGTGTTTTGATGGGGCAAATCCTAAAGAAAATCTCGGAGAATTTTTGTCATTTAAATATTTATATTTTATTTCTAATTCAAATATTTCTCTCTTTAATTTGTCATAATCTGCGTCTGATATATTTGGTTTGTTTTTTTGAAAATAAAGTTGATTATGTTTAATTAACTGGTTAATTTTTTTTTTATATATTTTTTTAATTTCATTTTCTTTCATTTTTATTCAAAAAGTGATTTAAATTTCTTAATTATAGATTTTTTTTTCATTTTATTATTATCAATATTTACTTTAGAATATTTTTTATTAAAAACTTTATAAGACTCTTTGTACCATTCGCTTGATTGGTAGTTATATCCAAGAACTTTTGCATATTTTTTTGCTTCATCTGACATGCCAATTTTATAATGCACTTCAACTAATCGATGAAGAGCTTCTGCGGTATATTCTGTTGTATCGTAATTTTGTAAAACTACTTTAAATCTGTTTATCGCTGGGATCCACTTTTCTTTTCCTAAATAATATCTTGCTATGTACATTTCTTTTGAAGCTAAAATTGTATTGATAAGTTCAATTTTGTATTTGGAATCTATAGCAAAATCAGTATTTGGATATCTATTTATAATAATTTGAAAAAATTTTTTTGAATCTTTAATGGGTTTTAAGTCTTTTTTTTCAGATGTAATGTTTTCGAAGTTGCTCATTGCCAACAAATAGTAAGCATAAGGTAAATTTTTATCTTTAGGATAGATTTCTAAAAATCTTTCAAGTTCAAAAATAGCATCGCTATAGTAAGCTAGCTCATAATAACAGTAAGCAGCCATCAATGCAGAGCGAGGAGCCCATTTAGATTGAGGAAAAAGTATCTCTGCATCATTAAAATTCTTTACTGCAAATAATAAATCTCCGTCTTCATATGCGTCTATAGCTTTTTGATAAGAGTCTATCATTTGTAACTCAATATCTTTTTCTTTAATATTTTCGGTTTTCTTATTTTTATTTGAGCTAGTGCAAGAAACCAAAAAATATGAAAGTAAGATAATAAATAATAATCTTAATATTTTCATAATCAATTTTTTAACAGATTATAAAAAAAACTCTAATAATTAAGCTATCGATTTTAATTGATTTTTGTAAATTAAACTCTGAGGAACGGTTTTTCCTTTTAATTCTATTATTGAATAATTGCTTTTATCAGAAAAAACTTTTCTTAAAAGTTGGTTTGTTAAATGATGACCGCCTTGGCTGCATGATATTTTGGCAATTATTTTATAACCAGATAAATACAAATCACCT
>CACAHI010000036.1 GCA_902532225.1 uncultured Pelagibacteraceae bacterium | reverse complement strand
AGGTCTTAGAGGGAAAAGAGTTAAAAAAAAATATTGAAGAAAATGATGAATTAAATGCTAAAAATTTATATGATGATATTATTGATATCGAAGATGTGCCAAGTGATGTTGTAAGACTTTCTGCACCAGTTTTAGAAGAACTTTTTAAAGATACAAAATATAATCTAAAAAAAATAAGAAAAGACAAAATTGTAAAGCCAGTAATTATTAGTTTATTACCAAATGAAATTAAAAAAATTGAAAATACCAAAAAAAGAAAAAATTTATTTATTCAGATAGTGCTTCCCTTAATATTAGAGGAAAACAATAGAATAAGAGTTGACAGAAGAAAATTATTTTCAATTCTAAATAAAAATATCAACAGTAATCTTGAAAAAAGATGGATTAATAAGAAATTTAAACAATATGGAGTTGTTAATAAAGATTTATCTACTCTAAAAATAAGAATGGATATGGTTCCAGTTTCACTTGCTATTGCACAATCAGCAAAAGAAACTGGCTGGGGAACTTCAAGATTTGCATTAGAGGGTAATGCTTTATTCGGACAATGGACTTGGGAAGGAGAAGGAATTAAACCTTCTGGGGCAGACACTAATTCAACACATAAAGTTATGAAATTTAAAGTTCTTAAGGCTTCTGTTAGAGCTTATATAAGAAATTTAAATACTCATCGAAGTTATAAGAGTTTTAGAAGAGAAAGAGCTGAGCAAAGGGATAATTTTGAAAAGTTTAACAGTTTAGAATTAGCTAATCATCTTGATAAATATGCCGAAACTGGAAAACAGTATGTAAAAATTCTTAAGCAAATAATTAAGCAAAACACACTTACTGATTTTGATGATGCTAAAATACTTCCAACAACTACACAATTAAAAAGTTCTATTTAGGCTGCTCGATCGTAAATTGTATTCCAAACCATCTCCAGCCTTTATCATCATTTAAAGAACAATTTACTCTACCTCGTCTAAATAAAAATTTTTCTCTAAAATTAATTTTTAAAATATTATTGTTAATATTTATATTTGATTTTTCCCACTCGTTTCCTTCATTTGAATAACATGTTATATTTTTAAGATTTTTTTGGCCTTCAAAAAAAATAATTTCTAATTCTGGTGGGTTTTTATTAACTTTTATAAATTTTTCTTCCGGTGATATATCTTTATATTGAAAAGGTAAAAAATTAATTAGAAATTCAAATCTTTTTAAATCCCCATATTTTTCATTAATTGGAAAACGTGGAAGTTCAAATTTGTCCTTATTAACATCAATTACTCCAGAATGTTGACCAAAAGATAATTTGAATTTTTTTTTAATATAATTTTTTTGCTCTAAATTATATTCTCCAAATGGATAAGAAAAAAAAATTGGGTTGTATCCAAGTTGTTTTTTAAAAATTTTTATTGATTTTTCAATATCATCTTTGAATTTTTTAAAATTGAAATTAACCATATATTCATGAGAGTGGGAGTGATTTCCAATATAAGCAAAATCTTCTTTTGAGATTTCTTTTATTTGACTCCACGTCATATAACCATTCTTTCCTACCGGTTCAGTTGATACAAAAAGTATAAATGGAATTTTATTTTTTTTTAAGTATGGCCAAGCATTTTTATAAAAAGAACTAAAAGCATCATCCACAGTAAGTAATATTTTTTTTTCTTTTTTTGGTATTTTAAATTCGGGTTCGAGTTTGATGGGATCATAAAAATTAAAGTTATTTTTTTTTATTAAATCAACCTGTTTTTTAAAAATATCCATTTGAATATTAGTTGAGGGATATTTATTTTCATCAAATCGATGGTATATTAAAGGAAGTATTCCTAGATCTTCAGAATAATATTTACTATTATTTTCTTGTGCATTAGAATTTGGAATTAAAAAAAATAAAAAGATGAACAACTTAATTATTGATGCAGCTAATGAAAAAATTTTGTTTATAATCATAACTAATAACAAATCATATACCAAGGCCCATACTAACAGTAGAGAAAATTTTGATAAATTAGTTATTTTACTTTTTGATTTTTTGAGAGAAAAAAATATGCAAATTAAAGATATAAGTAATATATTTGTTCACCAAGGACCTGGAAAATTCTCTAGTATTAGATCTTCAATAGCTGTGGCAAAAGGGATTTCAGTTGCTAATAGCCTTGATTTATATGGATTTAATGGTGATCAAGTGGAAGGTCATAATTACTCAAAAATGCTACTTTTATTTAAAAAAGGTGAATTAAAAAAAAATTTGATAAAACCACATTATTTAAGTTAAAATAAATTATGTCAGAAACTATTGAACAAAAATGTATTTCAAAAGGCGTTAAGTTAACTGAGCAAAGAAAAATTATAGCGAAAGTGATGTCAACTTCTGATGATCATCCTGATGTAGATGAACTTTATAATAGAGTTTCTAAAATTGATGCAAAAATCAGTATTGCAACTGTTTATAGGACTGTAAAATTATTTGAAGAAGCAGGTATATTAGCAAAACATGAATTTAAAGGTGGAAAAGCAAGATATGAGGAAATCAGCGAAAGTCATCACGACCACCTAATAGATGTTAAGACCGGAGAAATAATTGAATTTGTTGATGATGAAATTGAGAAACTTCAAAAAAAAGTTGCAGATAAATATGGTTACGATCTAGTTGATCATAAGTTAGAATTATACGGTGTTAAAAAAAAATCCTAATTAAAATGGAAAAAAATATATATATTAAGACATTTGGATGCCAAATGAATGAATATGACTCAGATCGTATTTTTGATTCACTAAAAAACATTGGATATAAAAAAACAAATGTTCAAAATGGAGCAAATTGTTATATTTTAAACACTTGTCACATAAGAGATAAAGCTAAAGAAAAAGTATATCACGAAATTGGAAGAATAAAAAAACTTTATAAATTTAAAAGTAAACCAATAATGATAGTTGCAGGGTGCGTTGCTCAAGCAGAAAATCAAGAAATGATTAAGAGAGAACCATTTATTGATGCAGTGGTAGGACCTCAGGCATATCATAAAATAAATGAAATAGTTAAAAATTTTGAAAAAAATTCAAAAGTTGAAGAAACAGATTTTGATACTATTTCTAAATTTAATTATTTTGATAACATTAAAATTACTAATAACAGAATTTCATCTTATCTAACTATTCAAGAGGGTTGTGATAAGTTTTGTAATTTTTGTGTGGTGCCTTATACAAGGGGCCCTGAATATTCAAGACCTTTTAAAAAAATATTATCTGAGGTAGAGAAATTAATAAACAATGGTACAAAAGAAATTATTTTTTTGGGACAAAATGTGAATGCATACTACTTTGAGGAACAATCAAAAAAATATCGATTGTCTAATTTAATAAATGAAGTTTCAAAATATTCAGAGATTGAAAGAATAAGATATATAACTTCTCACCCAAGAGATATGACAGATGATTTAATATTGAGTTATAGTAATAAAAAATTAATGCCGTTAGTTCATTTGCCGATCCAAAGTGGTTCAAATAAAATTTTAAAATTAATGAATAGAAAACATACAGTAGAGAAATATATAGAAGTATATGAGAAATTAAAAAAAATAAATTCAAATATTGAGATTTCAAGTGATTTTATAATCTCTTATCCAGGTGAAACAGATAAGGATTTTTTAGAGACTTTAAATTTAATTGATAAAATAAGATTTATAAATTCGTATTCTTTTATTTTTAGTCCAAGACCAGGCACAGTTGCCTCTAAACTAGAGCTTATAAACAAAGATATTTCTCAAGAAAGACTTGAAATTATGCAAAAAAAACTTTTTGATATTCAAAAGTTTAAAAATAAATCATTTGAAAATAAAATAATTGATGTTTTGGTCGAAAATAAACTTAAAGATCAGAATAAATTTTTTGGAAGAAATAAATACATGAGCTCAGTAATTTTTAATGGATCACAAAAAAATATTGGAAAAATTGTTAAGATTCAAATAGAAAGCTCAAATCAAAACAATTTATTTGGAAAAATTTTAAATAACACAAAGGAAAAGGCAGCATAAATTGAGTAATAATGCCCATAAAAAAATCAATTCAAATCTAAAATTTGTTTATTCAGAAAATGATTCAATAAGTGTTATTTTTCAAAATAACGATTTGCTGTCAGGTGTTGTAGGTGAATTTAATAATAATATTAAGGAGTTAGAAAAAATTACTGGAGTAAATATTTATACTAGAGGTAATTCAATACTTTTAAAAAGCGAGGCTAAAAAAAATGAATTAGTTAAAAACGCTATAAAATTTTTAGCAGATCAATTTATTATTAATGGATCTATTGAAAAAAAGGATATAATTTCATCATTAAATAAATTTATGATTGATGAAAAAATAAAAAATTCAGAGGATAAAATTGAATATATAATAAAAACTCCAAAAAAATCTGTAATACCAAGATCTGAAAAACAAAAAAATTACGTAAGAGCGTTAAAGGAGAAGGATATAATTATTTCATCGGGTCCAGCCGGAACAGGAAAAACCTTTTTAGCAGTTGCTGTAGGGCTTACAATGTTATTAAATAAAAAAATTGAAAGAATTATTCTTTCCCGTCCTGCAGTTGAAGCTGGAGAAAGATTAGGTTTTTTACCAGGAGACATGAGAGATAAAGTAGATCCATACCTTAGACCTCTTTACGATTCACTTTATGATTTGCTAGATTTTGAAAAAATTCAAAAAAAAATAGAAATTGGTGATATTGAAATTGCTCCTCTAGCTTTTATGAGAGGTAGAACTTTAAAAAACTGCTTTGCTATTTTAGATGAAGCTCAAAATGCTACAGACATACAAATTAAAATGTTCTTAACTAGAATAGGTGAAAATTCAAAAATTGTAATTAATGGTGATCCTTCACAAATAGACCTTCCAAATAGAAATAATTCAGGACTTAAAAGATCTGAAAAAATCCTTCAACACATTAAAGAAATTTCTGTGGTTAATTTTGATCATTCTGATGTAGTTAGACACCCTCTTGTCTCGAAGATTGTAAAAGCTTATTCAGAAAAAAAAAATGATTAAAGCTAATGTTGTATTAGACTATTCAGCCTGGAGAAAAAAAATTAAATTTCCTAACTTATATTTAAAAAATAGACTAAATAAATTATCAAAAATTCATCGATTTAAAAATAAGTCTCAAGAATTTTCCATATTGCTCACTAGTAACAATATGATGAAATCTTTAAACAAAAAATTCAGGAAAAAAAATAATCCTACTGATGTCCTTTCGTTTCCTTTCAAAAGAAATAAAAAGTATTTGGGAGATATAGCTGTT
>CACAHI010000035.1 GCA_902532225.1 uncultured Pelagibacteraceae bacterium | reverse complement strand
CAATTAAAATTTTCAAGAGTAGTGGTTTTAAAAAAGCAGTTTTAAAAATTGGAAATGTTGAATTGTTTAATCTCTTAATTAATAAGCTTGATATTCCAAGAAGATGGAAAAATAGATTAAAAAGACATTATTGGAACGAAAGTTACTTCAATGAACTTTTAAAAAGATTAGAAACAAACTTAGATATCGATCCTGTTTTTGTTGAAATTGATAAATCAAGATATTTGAAAATGAGAAAAATTGAAAGTTCCAAAGAAGTTGCAGGGAGAAGTTGTAAAGAAATATTAGATCGCTTTGATATGAAGATAAAAGACCCAAGAAGATCTTCTTCAGGTAAAATTAATACAAAAATTATTAAAGAATTTTTAAAGATAAAATGTGAATTAAATAAAGCACCTGATGCATTGAATAAATTTTTCCGAAAATATGAACTTAATATATTTGTTGGTAAAGATTTTTTTCCACTGAGTAAAATAAATAACAAAAATTTAAGAATAGAATTTTCAGCATCGAGTGGAAGAGATGTAGAATTTTATAGTTCAATGATTTTTTCAATAGAAGTCAAAAAAGGAAAGAAATTTGAAAACTTTATTTCAGGTGGAAGATACGATGAATTAACAAGTAATTTAGGTTTTAGAAAAGTTTCTGCAGCTGGAGCAGCAGTCAATATTAGCGTTTATGAATAAAAATACCATCAATATAGGAATACCATCAAAAGGACGATTAAAGAATGATACTTTAAATATTTTTAAAAAAAAAAAGTTAAGAATTTATTCTGAAAGAGGAGAAAGAGATTTATTTGGCTATGTAAAAAACTCTAATGTAAAAATTATATATCTTCATGCAAGAGAATGCGTAGAACAATTATCTTTAGGGAATATCGATGTTGGCTTTTCAGGTATAGACTTACTAAAAGAAAGTGAAATTAATATTCAAAATAAGATTAAAATTTTAAAAAAATATGAATTTGGTAAGGCAAATCTTGTTCTTGCAATACCTGATCTTTGGCTAGATGTGCAGACATTACTTGATTTAGATGAAGTTGCAGATGAATTTAAAAAAAAGAAAAAAAAACTTTTAAGAGTTGCAACAAAATATCCAAATTTAACTAGACAATTTTTATATTCAAAAGGGGTGACACAATTTCAATTGGTTAAAAGTCTCGGAAGTACCGAGGTAGCTCCATTTACAGGCACTGCAGAAATTATATCAGATATAACAAGTACAGGAGCAACACTAAAAGCAAATAATTTAAGAGTTTTAAAAGATGGTGAAATTTTAAAATCACAAGCGTGCTTGATGATGTCAAAATTATCTTTAAGAAAATCAGGAATTAACAAGATTATAAACTTGCTTGGTAAATAAATTATCTTAGTATTACATTATTTATGCAAGATTCGTTATCATACATAATTTTAGTCCTAATAGGGGTTGTTATTTACCTATTGATCACTCTGCGTAAAAATAAAGAAGAACCTAAAGATAACACGCTAGAGCTTAATAACTTAAAAGAAAGCATAAATACTTCATTTAATAGTATGTCTTCATCTTTTAATAGTTTGTCCAAAGATGTAACAAGAGACATGACACAAACTTTAACATCAGTTAATGAAAAAGTTTCTGCTTTTAATATCCAAGTTGAAAATTTAAACAAAAGCCAAGAAGGTATTAACAAGATTTTAGCGGGGGTTAAAAAATATGGAACCCTTGCCGAGTTTAGTTTGGCTTCTTTAATAAAAGATTTATTACCTGCTTCTCAATTTATCTCAAATGTTAAGATGAAAGAAGATACATCTGAAAATGTAGAATTTGCAATCAAGCTTCAAGGAGATGTATTAGTTCCAGTAGATAGTCATTTTCCAGTAGAAAGATTTAAAGCAATAGATGATGCCCATCAAGAAGATGATAAAAAAGCAATGGCAGATGCCAGAACTAAATTAGCCAAAGCTTTTAAAGATAAAGCTAAAAGTGTGAATGAAAAATATATCGTTCCACCTAAAACTACAGATTTTGGAATAGTATATGCGCCTACTGAGAGTTTATATAAAGAATTAACTGACTACCAAGATCCTAGCACTAAAGAATTATTAACCCAAGAATTAATGAAAAAATATAAAATTGTAATTATGGGTCCAAATACTCTTTCAGCTTATTTACAATCATTACATATGGGATTTCAGTCATTAAAAGTCCAAAAGGGCGCAACAGAGATTTATGATCATTTAAAAACAATCAGTACAAGATTTGCAAAGCATTTTGACAATGTACTTGTCCTTAGAAAAAAACTTGAAGAAGCAATGGGTGTTGTTGATAGTTTTGGAAAAGATGCAAGATCAATTACAAGAACTTTAGAAAATATAAAAGATCCCGAGCAAGTTGAAAAAGCTGTTAAAACTGAAAACGTAGAAAAATTTGTCGACCACTCAAAACAACTTAAAAATTAATTTCATTTTCAAATTAAATACATTTATAAGTGACACAATGAAGTGGAATAATAAATTTAATTATCCAAAATCGTCTAGATCCATCGAAGATGGGATGAGAAAATATTTATTTGATAATGAAAAACTACCAAGTGTTACCGCTATTTTACAAGCAACAAAATCAGATGAAGATAAAGCAGCATTAGAAAATTGGAAACAACGAGTAGGCCACAAAGAAGCTAATAAAATTAAAACTGAGGCATCCAGCAGAGGTACTTCAATGCATTCTTATATAGAGGATTTTCTAAGAGGCAGGATTAATGAGAGTTTTTTTGAAAGCAATGAACAATATAAAAATATGGCTAAAGAAATAATAAATAAAGGTATCAAAGGAAAATTGGAAGAAATATTTGGAATGGAAACAACACTTCACTATCCAGAAAAATATGCTGGTACAGCAGATCTTGTAGGTGTTTACCAAGGGAAAGAAGCTATCATAGACTTTAAACAAGCAAATAAACCAAAAAAAGTTGATTTCATTCAAGATTATTTTTTACAATTAGGTGCATATACTTTAGCACACAATGTTGTCTACAAAACAAATATTACTTTAGGAGTAATATTATTATGTACAGTAGATAATTTATTTCAAGATTTTAAAATTGAAGGACCAGAATTACAAATGTACCAAAATTTATTTCTAGGAAGAGTAAAAAAATTTAACGAAATGAATAATTTAAGTTGACTTTCGTTAATAAATTCTTAGAAAAGATAATACTAACTAAGAGCTACTTGTTTAGATGCAAATGGTTTAGTCATAAAAAACAATCTAAACATTCATTAAAACATAGCTTTTAAAAGGATAAATAATATATGAATTTAGCTATTTGGGATATCGAGTCATCCAGTGCTAGCACTGATTTCGGAAGTATAATTGAAATTGGAGGAGTTTTAGTTGATCAAAACTTTAAAGAAAAAGATAGATTTAATTTGAGATGCAGACTACCCGAGGGTGAGATACCTCAAGCAATGGCTTTGATTGTTAATAAGACAAGCTTAGGTCAACTTACTAAAGTTAATTTAAGCCACTACCAGATGCTTGGTGAGATTGAAAAAATATTTAAAAAATGGAGTCCAGCAATTTTTCTCGGATGGTCTAACATTGGATTTGACGATGAAATGATCAGAAAGGAGTTTTTTAAAGGAATTAGATATCCATATATTACTAATGCGTCTCCAAACAAAAGACATGATGGAATTAACATTGCAAGAGCTGCGTATGCTGTAGATAAAAATGTTTTGCAGACTGAGATTAATCAAAAAAATAATCCCGTATTTAAATTAGAATCATTAAGCCGCATGAATGGATTTGACTCTAGCGATGCTCATTCAGCGTTAACTGATGCAACATTAACTATGAAAATACTTGGTTTAATCAAAAAAAAACAACCAAACACCTGGGATAATTTTTTAAAAACAGCAAACAAATTAGATACAGAAACAATTTTTAAAAAAGAAAATATAATAACTCTGAACGAATATTTTTATGGAAAATCAAGATTATATTTATGTGCTCCACTTCATCCAAAACATTGTATTCATCCCATTTATCAGTGGGGCCAAGCTGTAGATTTAAGAGTTGATGTTCAGCCTTTATTAAAAATGTCTATTAATGAATTAAAAGCAGAGATGAAAAAAACACCAAAATTTTTAAGGACAATTAGATCTAACAAAGCACCAATAATACTTGAAGCCAAGTATGGAATGAAGGAAGAACCATATAATGTTATAGATCCCGAATTGATAAAAAAAAGAGCACAATTAATAAGAGATAATGAAAAGTTTTCTCAAAATATTCTAACTGCTTTAAGAGAAATTGCGGAGGAAAAAGAACAATCAAAATCACAAGAAGATATATATGCAGAAGAAAGTATCTACAAAAAGTTTACATCAAATAAAGATACAGCACTTTTCCCTTCATGGCACGCCGCTTCTTGGAAAGATAAGTTAAAACTATTAGATAAATTTGATGATCAAAGGCTCGTAGGATTTGGAAAAAAAATTATTTTTCAAGAGTCTCCCGAAACTTTACCATCCGACATGTTAAAAAGCATTAAAATACAAATTGCCAAAAGAATACTTAGCAACGAGAAACAAAAATGGTGGACATGTAAAGAATTTTATTTCGAGTGCGACAATTTGAGAGAAAGATATACTAATGAAAATGATCAATCTAAATTAGAATTTTTAGATCAACTAAACAATTTTGTTATGTCAATACAAAAAAAATATGAAAATGTTTAATGTAGAAAAATAAATTTTTTTATTTCTTGAATATAATTTAATTATTTATATACAGATATTATGGCTACTGTAAATGTAACTGATGAGAATTTTGATAATGAAGTTCTTAAATCTTCAAAGCCAATCGTTGTAGATTTTTGGGCAGAATGGTGTGGACCGTGCAAACAAATAGGACCATCTTTGGAAGAAATTTCAAATGAAATGTCAGATCAAATTACAATAGCGAAACACAATATTGATAATGAACCAAACACCCCAACAAAGTATGGAATAAGGGGGATACCAACAATGCTATTATTTAAGGATGGTGAATTAAAAGCCACAAAAGTTGGAGCAACGACAAAGTCAAATATTGTTTCTTGGATTAAAGAAAATATCTAATTTAAATTTAAAACTTCTCCAGTTAAATAAAGCGAGCCAGTACAAATTCCTATAGAGTTTTGGTATTTTGCAATCGATTTAAGACTTTCTTCAATACTATTTGCTAAAGAAATATTAATATTACTTTTTTCCAACTTATTTTTGAATTCTTCTTTAGAGATAGCACCTTTTTGGTTTGGAATATCTACTAATTGAATCGATTTAACAATATTTTTAAAACAATCTATAAATTCCTTATGAGATTTGTCTTTCATCATACCAACAATAATATGAACATCTTGATTTTGATTTTTAATCCAATTTGATATTGCTTTTGAAGCTCCAATATTGTGACCTCCGTCGACTATTAATCTATTTTGTCCAACAAGTTTTTTTAGTTTTCCTGATTTTATTTCTTGTAATCGACCTTTAAGTTCAATTTTTGTTACACCCTTTTTTATATGATCATCTTTAACATTAAATAATTTTCTAGATGCTGCTATCGACGTACTAATATTTCCTAGCTGATGATCACCTAGAAG
>CACAHI010000034.1 GCA_902532225.1 uncultured Pelagibacteraceae bacterium | reverse complement strand
GAGCGTCTTTCTCAAAAAGATTTATTACCTTTCTTATTTCTAATATATTTTCATGATTTTTTTCTTTTAAGCTATCTTTATATCTTTCAATTTCAGCATTATTTTTAAATTTTAATTCTTTTATATTAGGATTTGATTTTAAATTAATTATTATTCCAGTTGTTTTTCCATCTTCACTTATTACAAAATTTCTAAAAACTGGACTAGATAATATTTCTTCAAATCCAGCTTTAATATTAATATTTTCATCTTTTAATGTTTTGAATTTTTTTAGTTTTTCACTGATAGGTTGGTCTGTACTGCTAAATAATGGAATATCAAGAATAGTTATAACACTATGAACCCAATCTAAGCTTTGTATTTTATACTTTAAACTTAGTAAATTATTTACAACTTTTTTTGACGTTATCTCTTCTTTAGGAGTATAAGTTAGAACTAAGAAATCTTTAGACCCATATGTATTCGTAATTTCTCTTAAATATTTTAAGTCTGGATCATCTTCTAAAAGCAAAGTATCAGATGAAGCATCTAATCTAAAATTCTTTGAATGATAACCAAAACTGACCAAACAAATTAACAAAAATACGATAATATATTTTGGATTTTTAAGTATATAATTTTGATATATGCCAGCAATCATCAATATTAAACTATATAGTTTATATTATTGATTTTGAATATCCTTAAATTTGGTAAACATTGCTTCAAATTCAAGCATTATATTTCCTGTAGGACCGTGTCTTTGCTTACCAATAATTATTTCTGCAAGACTTGAAACTTCATTCATTTTTGCCTGCCATTCAGCGTGCTCAACCGTTGCAGGGCGTGGTTCTTTTCTTTCTAAATAATAAGCTTCTCTATAAACAAACATTACCACATCTGCATCTTGTTCTATAGAACCAGATTCTCTTAAATCAGATAGTTGAGGTTTTTTATCATCTCTTTGCTCTACTGCTCTAGAAAGTTGAGATAAAGCCACTACAGGGACAGATAATTCTTTTGCTATGGCTTTCAAACCTTGAGTTATTTCTGAGATTTCTTGAACTCTTCCATCTTTGGTATTACTAGCTCTCATTAATTGAATGTAATCTACAACAACTAGATCTAAACCATGTATTCTCTTTATTCTTCTAGCTCTATTGCTAAGTGCAGCAATACTTATTGCCGGTGTTTCATCAATATACAACGGTAATTCAGCTATATTCTTTGAAGTCTCTAAAAATTTATCAAATTGATCTTCTGTAATTCTGCCTCTTCTAATATCATTTGACTTTATTCTAGATTGTTCTGCTAAAATTCTAGTTGATAGTTGTTCAGATGACATTTCTAAAGAAAAAAAAGCAACACAAGATTGCCTATTATCATCTTGTATTTTTTTTGAAGCATTAAAAGCTATGTTGGTAGCAAGAGCCGTTTTTCCCATTGAAGGTCTTCCAGCGATAATTAATAAATCAGATTTATGTAAACCACCCAGTCTATCGTCCAAATCTTTTAGTCCTGTTGGAACCCCAACTATACCTTCTTCATTTTTATAAGCATTTGTAGCCATCTCAATTGTAAACTTCATAGCTTCATCAAATTTTATTAATGAGGAGCTGAAGGAACCTTTTTCAGCTAAATCAAATAATAGTTTTTCAGAATTTTCGATTATATTTTTTCCAGTAACATCTATATTTTTTTGTTTAGCAGAATCTATTGTATTCTCTGAAATTTTAATTAACTCTCTTCTGACGAACATATCATAGATGATTTTAGAATATTCAATTGCTTGTCTTTCTGAAGTTGAAAATTTTGTAATTTTAACTAAATATTCAGGAATATTTAAATCATCTTTTTCATTCTCAAAATAATTTTTTAACGTGATCGGGTTAGCTAACATTCCTTTATAAATTAAGCTTTCTATTGCATTAAATATTTTTTGATGCATCGGATCAAAAAAGTTTCCACTTTTTATAATTGTATTGACTTCATCAAATATTTCATTTGTAACTAAAATAGAACCAATTACTGACTGTTCAGCTTCAATGTTATTAGGTAATTCGCTAAAATTTGATTTAATTAAATTTAACTTACTCATTGATTAAAAAGTTATTACAAAATAAAAATTTTTCAATAAGTATAAAAGTCTGGGGAAAAAAATGTATAAAATTTATTTACTTTCTTCTGCTTGAACAACTATTATCAATTCTGCCTGTAGTTGAGAGTGTAAATCAACTTTTACTTTAAATTTACCTAATTTTTTAATTTCTTGATTTAGTTGAATTATAGATGGTTCGATTTCTACTTTTTTTTGTGATTTAATAGCTTCACATATTTCTGATGGTTTTACTGATCCATATAACTCATCTTTTTCAGTAGCAAGTTTCTTAAATAAAAAAATAGCATTATTTATTTTATCGAATATTTCTTGAGCTTTCTTTTTTCTTTCTAAATCTTTTTTATTTAAATCACTTTTAATTTTTTCAACTTCTTTTATATTTTCTTTTGATGCAAATAAGGCCTTATTTCTTGAAAATAAATAGTTTCTTGCAAAACCTCTTTTTACATTTACTATTTCTCCAATATTTCCAATCTTTCTAATATTTTCCAGTAAAATAACTTTCATAAAAATTTTAAATTAATGCTAGATTTCTAGCTCTTTTAATTGAAATTGATAATTCTCTTTGTTTTTTTAAACTAACAGAAGTTATTCTGGAAGCTAATATTTTTCCATTTTCTGATACATATCTTCTAAGTAGTTTGATATTTTTATAGTCAACAACCGGCGCACCTTTTCCGGATAATGGACACTTTCTCTTGAATTTGTATTTTGATGGTTGAAATATGCTAAGTTTAGCAAAGTTACTTTGTTTTCCTTTTTTTTTAGAAGATTTAAATTTTTTTCTATTCATTGGCATTTTTTTTAAAATTACTATCCTTTTTGTTTTCAGTATTGCTAAAATATTCTGTATCTAGATCAAATTTTTTAACTCTTACCGTTAAATATCTAAGTAAATTTAAATCAATTTTTTCGTTTTTTTCCAGTTCATCGATTATTTTTGAGTTTCCTTCAATTTTAAAATGCAAATAATTTCCTTTTTTATTTTTTTTAATTAAATAAGATAAATTTAGAAGTCCCCAGTTTTCTGTTTTAATTATTTTACCTTTATTTTTTTTAACCATTTCAGAATATTTTTCTACCAGATCTTTTATTTGTGATGGAGTAGTATCCTGTCTAGCAACAATTGTATGTTCGTATAAGTTCATTTAAATATTTGATAAATCGTGAGGATATACTATTATAAGTATATAAATACAATACTAAAATTAAAAAAAATAAATAAATAATCTAATGTTTTCAGTAGTTTTTCCTGGGCAAGGTTCACAATTTGTCGGTATGACAAAAGAATTATACAGTGAATTTAACTATGTAAGAGAATTGTTTCAACAAGCTGATGATGCATTGGGTTTTTCATTGAGCAAAATTATTTTAGAAGGACCTAAAGAAAAATTAGATGAAACAGAAAATACACAACCTTCAATTTTTTTAGCTAGTCAATCTATTTATCAAATTATAAAAAAAGAGACAAAAGTAGATTTATCAAAAGCGAATTTTTTTGCTGGACATTCATTAGGAGAATATTCGGCTTTAGCAGCAAGTGAATCTTTAAATTTTAATCAAACAATTAAGTTACTTAAGAAGAGAGGAAAGGCCATGCAGTCAGCTGTACCCAAAGGTGAGGGCGGAATGTTGGCTGTACTTGGGATAGATATAGAAAAATTAAATAAAATTTTAAAAGACAATGCATCAGGTTATAAATGTTTTATAGCAAACGATAATTCAAATGGACAAATTGTTTTAAGTGGAAAAAATAAAGATATTGAATCTCTAATCTTGGATTTAAAAAAAGATTCAATTAAAAACATTAAACTTCCTGTCAGTGCGCCTTTCCACTGTGAATTAATGAGAAAAGCTACGGAAGTAATGAGAAAAGAAATTGAAATTACAGAGTTTAAGAAACCAAATAATTCAATAGTTTCAAATGTTACAAGTATAGAAACAAGAGATCCATTACAAATTAAAGAATTACTTATAAAACAAATAGAGAGCCCTGTAAGATGGAGAGAAAGCATTATTTATATGGTAAATAAAGGTGTAAGAAAATTTATTGAAATTGGCCCTGGAAAAGTATTATCTGGTCTAATAAAAAGAATCGATAAAAATTTGAGTATTACAAATGTTAATGGAATTAATGACATTAAAAATTTAAATATTAATGATTAACTTAAAAAATAAAAAAGTTTTAATTACTGGAGCTACAGGAGGTATAGGCAAAGCATTAGTTAGCAAATTCAGTTCACTTGATGCAAATATATTAGCTACTGGAACTAAGAATGAAAAACTCGATTTATTAAAGAAAGAATTTCCAAATATAAATATATTAAAATTTGATATTTCTGAACATCCAAAAATTGAAGAATTTATTGAAAATGTTTTTTCTCAATTAACCGGATTAGATGTATTAATAAACAATGCGGGAGTTAATTTAGATAATCTTTCTTTAAGAATGACAAATGAACAATGGAAAAAAGTTATTGATATAAATTTAGGATCAACTTTTTTGCTGACCAAACATGCAATTAAAAAAATGCTAAAAAATAAATATGGTAGAATTGTTAATATAACATCAATAGTAGGACATACAGGTAATTTAGGGCAAGCAAATTATGCGGCTTCAAAAGCTGGGATAATAGGTATGTCAAAATCTTTAGCCATCGAGTATGCAAAAAAAAATATAACTATAAACTGTGTGTCACCAGGATTTATCCAAACTAAAATGACAGATAATATATTAGAAAATATTAAAGCAGTTTTAACTTCTAAAATTCCAATGTCCAGATTAGGTTCTGGCGAAGATGTCGCGAATACAGTTGCTTTTTTGTCATCAGATGCAGCATCTTATATTACCGGAGAAACAATACATGTTAATGGAGGCATGTATATGTCTTGACAAAGTTCATTAATTATTTATTAACAAAATAACAAAAGGATTTATATGTCTGATGATATAACAAGCAAAGTCAAAAAAATAGTTGCAGACCATTTAGGAATAGACGAAGCAAAGGTTACTGAAGAAGCAAGCTTTATAGATGATTTAGGTGCAGATAGCTTAGATACAGTAGAATTGGTAATGGCTTTTGAAGAAGAATTTGGTTCAGAGATTTCTGATAGTGAAGCAGAAAAAATTTTAACTGTAGGTGATGCAATTAAATTTATAGAGAGCAAAAGCAACTAAAAATAAAAAATGTCATCAACCAAATTTGGGTTAATGATAGTTCTTTCTTCTCCATCAGGAGCAGGTAAGACGACTTTAGTCAAATTACTATCCAAACGTGATAATTATTTTGTTTCGATATCACACACCACAAGAAAACCCAGAGAAAATGAAAAAAATGGTAGAGATTATTTTTTTGTTAGCAATAATGATTTTGAAAAATCAATAAAAAATAGTGAATTTCTAGAGTACGCAAAAGTTTTTAAAAATTATTACGGAAGTCCAAAATTACCAGTTATTGAAAAATTAAAAAAAGGATCCAATGTGGTTTTTGATATTGATTGGCAAGGTACACAACAAATTAAAAAACACAAAATGGATTTTGAATTATTAACAATTTTTGTTTTGCCACCAAGTAAAAAAGAGTTGCTGGATAGACTTTCGAATAGAGATATGAAAGATAAACTTATAGT
>CACAHI010000033.1 GCA_902532225.1 uncultured Pelagibacteraceae bacterium | reverse complement strand
GATTGCCAGAGTTAAGAGATGTTGAAAGTTGTGACGTTGCTATAGTTGGAATTCCTTTTGATGCTGGAACTAGTTATAGACCTGGAGCTAGATTCGGGCCACAAAGTATTAGACAAGCATCAAGACATCTAAGAACAAATTATCATCCAAATTATGATGCTGAACCATTTAAAGTACAACAAGTTGCAGATGCCGGAGATATTGCCTGCAATCCATTTAATATTGATGAAGCAATTAAACAAATTGAAAAAGGTGCAACAGAATTATTAGAAAAGGTGGGCGGAATAATTAGCTTAGGAGGAGATCATACCATTGCTTTTCCATTATTAAGATCAATAAACAAAGTTAATAAAGGACCAGTAGCACTGGTGCATTTTGATGCTCATTTAGATACATGGGATACTTATTTCGGAGCACCGTATACACACGGAACACCATTTAGAAGAGCAAGAGAAGAAAACCTTTTTTTAGATGATGCTTCAATGCATGTTGGAATTAGAGGCCCACTTTATAGTAGGGAAGATTTAAAAAATGATGCAAGTTTTGGTTTTAAAATAATTCATTGTGATGAATTTCAAACTGAAGGTATTGATAAAATAGTTGAAAGAATAAAAAAAAGAGTAGGTAATAATCCATTATATTTATCAATTGATATTGATGTTTTAGATCCTGCACACGCACCTGGAACTGGCACACCTGAAATAGCAGGCATGACAACAAGAGAAATAGTAAATGTATTAAGAGGTTTATCTGGTATGAATTTAATTTCTGCAGACGTAGTTGAGGTTGCGCCTGCTTATGACCATGCTGAGCTTACATCTTTGGCTGCAGCTACAATAGTTTATGAATTAACAAATTTATTTGCAAATAAAAAACTTTAGGTTAAATTCGCGAAATGTTAGATAAAAAAAAATTTTATATTGATGGTAAATGGATTTCCCCATCAGAACCTAAAACTTATAAAGTTATTGATCCATCAAATGAAGAACCTTGTGCAGAAATATCTTTAGGTAACAAAAAAGATGTTGATAAAGCAGTTAGTGCAGCAAAAAAGGCTTTTGGAACTTGGGCTTTTACAAAAAAAGAAGAAAGATTAGAATTATTAGAAAAGTTGTATGTAATTTATAAAAAAAGATGGGCTGAAATGGCAAAACTTATTTCTGTAGAAATGGGAGCACCGATGAAATTTTCAACAGAAATGCAAGCTGCAACGGGAGCAAGTCATATTAAATCTTTTAAAAATATATTAAAAGATTTTAATTTCGAAAAAGATTTAGGAGATGAAAAAAATAACCAAAAGTTATTATATGAGCCAAAAGGTGTTTGTGCTTTAATCACTCCTTGGAACTGGCCAATAAACCAAGTTAATTTAAAAGTAATTCCTGCACTAGCATCAGCATGTACAGTTGTGTTAAAACCATCTGAGATAGCACCATTATCATCAATGTTACTTGCAGAAATGATTGATGAGGCTAAATTTCCACCTGGAGTTTTTAATTTATTAAATGGCGATGGCGCGGTAACTGGTGATGCATTAACAAGTCATCCTGATATCGATATGATTTCATTCACAGGATCAACAAGAGCAGGTGCGTTAATTTCTCAAAATGCTGCAAAAGATTTTAAAAGAATAAGTTTAGAATTAGGTGGTAAGGGAGCAAATATAATTTTTAAAGATGCAGATTCAGAAGCAGTAGCCAGAGGTGTTTTAAGATGTTTTAGAAATTCAGGCCAATCCTGCAATGCTCCAACAAGAATGCTTGTTGAAAAATCAATTTACAATGAAACTGTTGAAAAAGTAAAAGAGTTAGCGAATAATACTAAAGTAGACTCACCCGACAAGGACGGTGATCACATAGGACCAGTAGTTTCGGAAACACAATTTAATAAAATTCAAACATTAATTCAAAAAGGAATAGATGAAGGCGCAAAACTAGTTGCTGGTGGAACAGGAAAACCAAAAGGCTTGGAAAAAGGATACTATGTAAAACCAACAGTTTTTGCAGATGTAAATAATCAAATGGAAATTGCAAGAACCGAAATTTTTGGACCAGTTCTTTCAATAATTCCTTTTGAAAATGAAGATGAAGCTATTTCAATAGCAAATGACACTCCTTATGGTTTAACAAATTATATTCAAACTCAAGACAAAGAGAAAATCAAAAGAGTTGCAAGAAAGCTTAGATCAGGGATGGTAGATGTAAATGGAGTTGGTATAGCAGTAGCCTCTCCTTTTGGAGGATACAAACATTCTGGAATTGGAAGAGAAGCTGGGACAGAGGGCCTTATAGAATTTTTGGAACTAAAAACTGTTGGTGGATGGAATTAAAAAATCAGCATTTGTGTTTTATGTACATTTTGGGTTAAATTTTCCTTTAAAATAGTACCAACTAGAGAACTTAAAAAACATTCTTTACAATACTGAAAAAAAAACTACCGTTAAAATTAATTAAAGAAGGAGGGAGAGATATGAGTAAATCTTCTAAATTATACAACAAAGATTTGGCTCCAACTCAAAAATCGCAAAAGAAATGGGGTTGGTTTGAAATCTTCAACGTGTGGGCAAATGATGTTCAAAGTTTATTTGGATATACATTAGCAGCATCACTATTTATAGCTTCAGGATTAAATGGCTGGGCAGTTTTTCTTGCATTAATTGCAGCTGGTTTTTTTATTATGTGGCTAGTTAACTTATCAGGTAAACCAAGTGTTCAACATGGAATTCCATATCCAGTTTTTGCAAGAGTTAGTATGGGCGTATTCGGCGCAAACTTTCCTGCAATGGCAAGAGGTATTGTTGCAATGTTTTGGTATGGAGCGCAAACTTATGCAGCATCTACAGCTGTAGCTTTGCTAATTTCAGCAATAACTGGAAATACAGGAACAGGAAACTTTTTAGGAATGACTAATATAATGTGGATTTCGTTTATATTTGTTTCAGGTTTTCAGATATGGCTCTTTTGGCAAGGTATTGATCTAATAAGAAAGTTTTTAAATTTTGCAGGACCAGCAGTTTATGTAGTTATGATTCTTTTAATGTTATCAATTTGGTTTGAAGCTGGAGGGAATCTACTATCTGAAGTTGGAAATATATTTTCTGGGGGAGCACGTACAGGTGGTTTTGAAGGACTAGGATCATTCGGTGCTTTTCTTGCAGTATTTTCAATTATGGTTGGTTATTTTGCTGCAGTGGTAATTAATTTTGGTGACTTTGCTAGATTTGTTAAAAATGACAAAGAAATGAGAAAAGGAAACTTATGGGGATTAGTTGGAAATGTAGTTTTCTTCTCTTTTATTACTTTAATGATCACAGGAGGAACTATTGCCGTTTTCGGCGAGTACGTTGCTCAACCTACGGATATGGTTGCTAAAGTTGACAACATGCTTTTGACAGTTGTTGCAGCTTTTGCATTTTTTGCAGCCACTGTTGGTATTAATATGGTAGCTAACTTTATACCTCCTGCGTATGACTTAGCTAATTTGATGCCAAGTAAAATAAATTTCAGAACTGGTGGACTAATAACAGCAATTTGTGGATTTGTTATTGGTGGATTATGGGTTTCTATGATTACACAGATGGGTATATTTCCATTTGTAAATACATTAGGAGCAATTCTTGCACCAGTATTTGGTATTATGATCGTTGATTACTATGTAATTAAAAATGAAAAACTTAGTGTTAATGATCTATTTTCAGATAAACCGAATGGTAAATATTATTACAATGGTGGATTTAACCAAAAGGGAATGTTAGCTTGGGTAGTATCAGGCTACGTTGCTGTTGGTACAGTTTGGCCAAATATTTTGCCAGGTGGTTTAAGTGATTTCTTCGCTAACTTAGGTGGCGGAGGAGGATATGCATGGATAATTGGTGCCGCTTTAGGTGCTGTTATTCACTTAGCAATTTCTAACAGAAAATAATAATTTAAACTTAAAATTAAACTCGTCGTATTTACTTACGACGGGTTTAATATTTTAAAATAATTTTTTTATCTTCTAAGTTTTCTATTATTAAATTATTTCCAGATCCTTTTCTGTCTACTACTAAAAAATTCATATCTTCAGTAGAAATCAAAGGAAAATGCCATATTCCAGGATTATAATTAATACCAATTCCTTTTGGTATAATAAATGACTCAAGTTTGTCTAAATCGGGCTTATCTCCACAAGGTGCTACAAATGCTAAAAAAACAGTTTCTTTCATTGGTATAAAAGCTTGACTTCCTAAAGGATGTTTTTCCATCATATCTATCTTCATTGGGAATGTTCGTTTGATTGCTGAGAATATACTGACAATTGATACCCCATTGTCCTTAGAAGTATTAATATTTGCAAGATCATCATAACGTTTAGCATATCCAGCATTTATATCGATTGGAGTTGTATCTTCAGTTGATATTATATCTCCATAAGAAGAAAAATTCTGTTTTGTAATTTTCTTTGGTATTATAATTTTTTCTATCATTCCACCTTTCCAAATGCTCTTATTCTTGATATTCCCCCATCTGGGAAAATGTTAATTCTTATATAGTTTACTTTTCTATTTTTCATTATTTTATTTATAAAGTTATGTTTTTTGTGAGCATAAAGTTTAGATTTATTTAGAATTAAATTCCAGTTTTTAGAATTTTTAACAATATCTTTTCCAGAAATTTTTTTATTTATGTTTGCTGCTTGAATAGAACATTTGTCAGGATAGTTTCCTTTGAAATGGTGGGTGTCAATTTGAATCTTTTTAATTTTTCCTGGGGCAGCACATTTAATTATAATCCAATCAAAATTTTTACCTCTACTTCTTCTTGTTTCCCAGCCATCTCCCATATTTTTACCAACTCCCGGTGCAAGAATATTCTCTGCTCTTCCAAAATGTTCATTGTTACAAGCAATTGGTATTGCTCCATTTGTAACAGAAGTTAAGTTATGAATTTTTTTTCCAAATTTTTTTTTAATTTTCATTAATCCATATATACGTATTCTTGCAACACCCCCATCAGGAAAAATATTTAACTTTATATGAGTGAAAAAATTTTTATTTTTTACATTAAAAAAATGATGAGAATTAGCTTTTGTTGGACTTTTTTTAATTATTGTAATCCATTTTGTTTTTTTATGAGGAATTATTTTATTACTAAAACAAGCTTGTAGAGAAACTTTATCAGGGTGATTTCCTGAGAAGTAGGAAGTATCTACATCAATTTTTTTAATTATACCTGGCTTTCCAAGTTTTAAAATTAAAAAGTCGTGACCTTTTGATCTTTTTCTTCTTGTTTCCCATCCATCCATCCATTTGCCGTGTTTATCGAATACACCTTCTTTGAATACCGGTGGCCAGGGATTAATAATTCTTTTAGCAGGTGCAAAAAACTCATCAGTTTTATAAACAATTTTAGAACCAAGTCTTGCTTGTGCTAAGTCGACTAAACCATTTTGGTAAATAATATTTTTTTTTTTCATAACAACTATATATTTGAATAATTTTTAATCCAATGTTTTGCGATATCAATCCTTTTACAAATCCACACGTCATTAAATTTTAAAACATAATCTAGAAACTTTTTTAAAGATTGAATTCTTCCAGGTCTTCCAATTAATCTACAATGTAATCCAACAGACATCATTTTTGGGTTAGTTTTTCCTTCTTCATAAAGAGAGTCAAAACTATCTTTCAAGTATGTATAAAATTGATCTCCACTGTTAAATCCTTGATTTGTAGCAAATCTCATATCATTGTTGTCTAATGTATACGGGATAATAAGTTGTTTTTTATTTTTTTTAAATTCCCAGTAAGGCAAATCATCACTA
>CACAHI010000032.1 GCA_902532225.1 uncultured Pelagibacteraceae bacterium | reverse complement strand
ATAATATAGTAATTAGTCGAAATTAATTGCCCAATATGGGTCTAATTTTCTTTATTTAATAACTAATTTTTATGTTATCAATAATCGCTTATGACATACAAAGTTACAGAGGAAGGGAACATAAGTACTATCTTTCTTAATGGAGAGATAGATATGGATGTTACCGAAAAAGCAAAAGAAGTAATTTTACCAATAGTAGAATCAGGAAAAGAAGTTCATTTAAATTTAAAAGATGTTTCGTATATGGATTCTTCAGGAATTTCTGTTCTTATTGAAAGCCATCAAAAGGCATTAGAAAAAAACACCAAAGTAGTTGTAAAGGAAGTAAGTAAATCTGTTTTAAAAGTAATTATGATGGCAAAACTAGAGCAGATATTAAACCTTGAATAATGAATTTATCAGAAGCAAAAGATTTTCCAGTAAGTACCGCAAGCCTTAAGGAAGTTAGGGTATTTTCAAGAGAAACTTTCGAAAAAATAAATTTGTCTCAAGATTTAAAAGATGAATTAGTTTTGGCAATTGCAGAGGCAGCACAAAATATTGTTAAGCATGGTTACAAAGGAGTTGAAAATACTACTGATAGAATGGAAATAAAAATTTCTTTAAATGACACTCAATTAGAAATAGGTTTTTATGACAAAGGAAAACCTGTGGTTCCTGGAAACGTTCAACATAGAAAATTAGATGACATAAAACCTGGAGGATTGGGAACTTTTTTTATTAAACAAATAATGGATGGTGCTGTTTTTAAAAAAGATCAAGAAGGCTGGGTTAACCATCTTGTTTTAACAAAAAAGATTTAACCTATTAAAGCTCCAACGTTAAATATTGGAGAATACATTGCTATCATTAGTCCGCCTATCATTATCCCCATAAAAACAATCATAATAGGTTCAATTAAACTAGACATATTATCAACTGCACCATCAAATTCTTCTTCATAGTACATTGCAACTGAACCAAACATCTCGTCTAATTGTCCAGTTTGTTCTCCAACTGAAATTAACTGACTAAACGTAGGTGGGAACAAAGGTTCTTTTAAAAAAAGTTTTGTTAAAGTATCTCCTGAAAAAACTCCTTTTTTAACATTTTCTAAAGCTTCAGTTACAACTACATTATTACTAACAGATTTAGCAATTTCTAAACTTTCTAATAAATTAACACCAGCTGCACTAAGGTTTCCTAAAATCAAAGATATTCGTGCAAGTAAAGATTTTAAAATCATATCTCCAAAAACTGGCAACTTTAAAACTTGTTTATGCCACCTGTATTGAATGGCTGCATTATTTGTTGTTAAATATCTAAAAACAAAAAAACCACCAATACCACCAAACAATAACACCATTCCTCCAGTGCCTCTCAAAAAATCACTCATAGCCATTATAGTTGCTGTTGCAGCTGGAAGCTTAATACCCATTCCGTCATACATTTTAGCAAATACTGGAACTACTTTAACTAACATAAAGGCACTTACTGTAATCGCAACAGTAAACATTATAGCTGGATACATTAGTGCACCCTTAATTTTCTTTTTAATTTTTTCTTTTTTTTCAAGAGAGTCTACAATTTTCATTAGGAAAACATCTAACTTACCACTAGCCTCACCGGCTTTAATAAGGTTACAATATACATTGTCAAAATACTGTGGGTATTTTTCGAAACATTTGGATAAAGTTACACCTCCTTCAAGGCTCTTTCTTATATCTTCAATTAGCTCTTTCATTGCTGGGTTTTCAAGCTGATCTCTTAACATTCCAAGAACTTCCAAAATTGGCAAACCTGCTTTAACCATTGTAGCAAATTGCTTTGAAAATATTAAAATATCTTCTACTTTTGCTTTCTTTTTACCAAATGAAAAACCTCCACCTTTTTTACCTTTTGCTTTTTTTTGATCTTTATCTTTTTTTTTCTTTGATTTAATTAGATTTGTAATAATTACTTTTTGTTCTTTAAGTTTATGAGAAGCTTCTTCTTGGTTTAAAGCTTCTATTTCGCCCTCAACATATTTTCCGTCCGAAATACCCTTGTAACTAAATGTGTCCATTTTTTTAATTAATTATTATATTAACTAGATAAAACACGCTCATATTCTCTAAAGCTAAGCTCACCATTTGCAATCATTCTTCTTCCCATGTCTTGCATGGTTTGAAAGCCTTCTTTTATTGCAATTTCCTTTAGCTCAGGAGTGGTAGCTTGTCTAAGTATGGCTTCTTTAATTGGTTTAGTAACCACTAAAATTTCATAAATTCCTTGTCTTCCCTTGTAACCTGAGTCTTTACATTTTGGACAGCCTTTTCCTTTAATAGCTTTTACCCTTGATGCTTGCTCAGGAGAAAAACCTAAATCAGTTAAAACTTTTGGAGTAACATCATCATCGGGAACTCTACATTCCTTACAATTTTTTCTTGCAAGTCTCTGTGCTAACACCATTTGGGTTGCAGCACTAATTAAATAATCAGGCGTTCCCATATTTTGTAATCTTGTAATTGTGCTTGGTGCATCATTAGTGTGAAGTGTACTAAAAACTAAGTGTCCAGTAAGCGCAGCTTTTAATCCAATATCAACCGTTTCCTTATCTCTCATCTCTCCAACTAGAATTATTTCTGGGTCTTGACGAAGAAAAGATCTTAATGCGGCCGAAAAACTTAGACCTATATCATCTTTAATTTGAACCTGTCCAACTCCAGGTAACTCATACTCTACAGGATCTTCTGCAGTTAAAATATTTAAATGTGGTTGACTTACTTCTTTAAGAATACTGTACAAGGTTGTAGATTTTCCTGAACCAGTAGGACCTGTTACAAGAATTAGTCCTTGAGTGCTATGAATTGCTTTTCTTAAACTTTTTAAATCAACGTCTTCAAAATTTAATTGTTCAAGAGTTATATCTCCTGCGTCTTTATTTAGTACCCGCATAACAATTCTTTCGTTACTAGCGGTCGGTAAAATAGACAATCGTAAATCGACAACTTTACCATCTATTTTAAAATTAATTGCTCCATCTTGTGGCAATCTTCTTTCGGCAATATCTAGTTTACCCATTATTTTAAAACGAGTTACTACCGCACCATAATTATCATGAAGAAATTTTCTGTATTGTTCCTGTTCTTGCAGCATACCGTCTGCACGATAACGAACTCTTGAAGAAAATCTATATGGTTCAATGTGAATATCACTAACACCAGATTTAATTGCATCAGCCACAACTGCTGTACTGAACTTTATAACTTCGGACTCATTTTCTAGTGCTTCAATATCTTCTTCGGGTGGTTTTTCAAGAACCTCTCCTGCTTCACCTAAGTCACTATCAAAAGTTTTTGTTTTTTCTTTTGAAACATTATCTTCTCGGATTGTTGCAGCGGTTACATCTCCACCTTCACTTAATAGTTTGTCAATAAAATCGGAAATTTGGGAAACTTTAGCTGCATGTAATTCAATATTTTTTTTTGTAATTGCTTTTAAATTTCTCATTAAACCAAGTTTTGAGCTGTCTGAAATTGCTATATGAAGTGTTTTTCCATCAACTTTAAAAGGCGCAACAAAATTCATTTTAATATAATTAGATGGTAATACTGCTTTCACCTCTTCAACTGCTTGAACTTTTGTTAAATCAATAACTTCTAAATTTTGTTCTTTAACTAATACATCTAAAATTTTGTCTTCATCTGTAAGTTTAAGTTCAAAAACTGCATCGATTTGGGATTTGTTACCATCCGCGCTAGCTTTTTTTATTTTTGCTAAATCTTTGCCCGATATAATGTCATGGTCAATTAAGACATTAATAAGATTAATTTCACTTTCTCTACTTATCTTAAGCATTATAAAATCCTTGGTGCTATAAACACTAAAAGTTCGGTCATCTTATCGCTTTTTTGTGATCCTTTAAACATTTTTCCTATTATAGGTAATTTATTCATACCAGGAACTTGCTCTGAAGCGTCAGATATATCATTCTTCTTAATTCCACCAATTACAACAATGTCTCCGTCCGCGATTAAGAGTTTTGTGTTTATTTCCATTCTGTTTATACCAACTGCAGTTGGATCAGTTCTATCAGGAGTGTCATTATTTACTTGTACTTCTAAAAGTACATTTCCATCGCCAATAATACTTGGTGTAACAGTAAGTTTTAAAGCTGCATCTTTAAATGTTGTGGGAGAGTCTCCGCTTCCAGGAACTGGTATTTGAACACCTTGAATTATAGAAGCAACCTGGTTATCCAAAGTAAATAATTTTGGATTAGATATAGTTTTTCCTAATCCTTCTTTTTCAAGCGCTTCTATTTGAAGTTTTAAAACTGCAGATCCAGTTTTTTTCAAAACTCCAATTCCACTAGTTGCTCCTACAACATTAGTATTAAAAATAGTATCTTGTGCAGCTGTTCCAGCGTCAGCCAATGAACCAGTCGTAGTTTGAAGTGCTGCTTCACTTCCAGATGGATTTCCAATTGTACTACCTTCTATAGTACCGCCTGCTCTAAGGCTTTTTCTGGTATAAGCACCTCCTAATTTGTTTCCTAAAGCTCTTTCAAAAGATGACGTAGCTTCTACTATAAAAGCTTCAATTAAAACTTGTTTTGTCCTTACATCAATTTCTCTTATTACTTTATCTACTACATCCAAATCTTTTTCTTTTCCTCTTACTATTACAGATCTTGTTGTTTTTTCCTCCGTTACCTGTATTGGAGAATAAGTTGACCCTTCTCCTGTTGAAGTAAATAATTCTGTTATGGTGGCTTTTGCCTCTGCAGGCGTAATATAATAAAGTCTGAATATCTCAGAAACTACAGGTTCAACAGAATTTTCAAGCTCAACTTTTTTTCTAACCGCAGAAGCTCTTGCAGATTTATAACTTTCTTGGGAAGTTAAAGTTGCTGGAGAATGAACTCTTATAATATTACTACCAACATCTATATCAGCGGCAAAATTTTTCATATCTAACAATGCATTAAACGCTTTATCCCATGGCACATCTGATAATTCAGCTGTAATTGCGCCTGCAACTTCTTCTCCTACCAAAATGTTAACATCTCCAATTTTTGCCATTAATCCCATTGCTTCTTTATAATCTAAGTTTTGAAATTTGAATGTTACTTTTTGCTTAAGCAGCATGTATTCATCGGGTATCAATAAATAATTTTTCTCTTTAACTGAAGAAATTTGTTTTCTCTTCTGTAGTTTTGCTACATCTCCTTCAACCGGCATTGGTCCCATTTCTGCACTTTTTTCAATTTCTATTTGTCCTAACTTTTTGACATCTTGCTTAATCAATGGAGTATCGTGCTTAAATCCTTTATTTTTTTTCTTTTTGCCCATTTGATCAACAGCGCATCCGCTAAGAACAAATAACAAGAAAAACGAAGAAAATAATATTTTAAGCGATCTACAATTCATTAAAATGGCTCCGCTGTTTCTTTAACTTGGTTTTTAAAATTTATGACTAAATATGAGTCTGGACCCTTTTCAAATACAGCTCTTCCCGGATTTAGTCCTATCAGTTTAACTCCTGGACTTAATTCTTCGTTCATTTGTAAAGTAACTATTTCACCAGTTGCATTAATCAAAGATACAAAACTTTCATATTCTCCTGTAATGATAGCTACGAGTTTAAAATTATATAAACTCATTTCTGATCTTTCTTCACCTGCTGTTGCACCAACTGACATTGTGGTTGCACCTCCAAGAGATGCGTCACCAACGAAAGGATCATTTAAAGGTAGCGGTTCTTCACCTCCTACCTCTGCACTAATAGTTGATTGTGTTTCTGCCTGTTTTTTTTTTATTTTTTCGTTAATTTCTTTTGCTTTTTTTAATATATCTTTCTCAGTAGCGTCGTGACTATCTGCAACTGCATTGCTTAGACTAAA
>CACAHI010000031.1 GCA_902532225.1 uncultured Pelagibacteraceae bacterium | reverse complement strand
AGCATGGAGAGATCCGGAGCCTAAAAAACAATATGATGCTATAATTATTGGTGGTGGAGGTCATGGCTTAGCAACAGCATTTTATTTAGCCAAAAAACACAATATGACAAATATTGCTGTTGTTGAAAAAGGTTGGATTGGAGGAGGAAACACAGGAAGAAATACAACAATAATTCGTTCAAATTATTTATGGGACGCAAGTGCAGGATTATATGACCATGCTTTAAAAATATGGGAAGGCTTATCCCAAGAGCTTAATTACAATGTAATGTTTAGTCAAAGAGGTGTTATGAATTTAGCTCATAATCTTCAAGATGTTAGAGATCTAAAAAGAAGAACTCATGCAAACAGACTAAACGGTATTGATGCTGTATGGTTAAATACTGAAGAAGTAAAAAAATTCTGCCCAATAATTAATACGTCACCTAACATTAGATATCCTGTTTTAGGAGGAACATTGCAAAGAAGAGCTGGAACAGCTAGACACGATGCTGTTGCGTGGGGTTATGCTCGAGGAGCTGACGCTATGGGTGTAGATATTATTCAAAATTGTGAAGTAAAAGGAATTAAAAGAAATGCTAATAGTGTTGAAGGTATAGAAACAACAAAAGGATTTATCAAAACAAAAAAAATTGGAGTTGTTGCTGCTGGTCATTCTAGTGTTATTGCAAATATGGTTGATTTAAAATTACCTCTTGAAAGTAAACCTCTACAAGCATTGGTGTCAGAGCCAGTCAAACCAATTATAGATACTGTGGTTATGTCTAATGCAGTCCATGCTTATGTAAGTCAATCAGACAAAGGAGAGTTAGTTATTGGTGCAGGAACCGATGCTTATGTTTCTTACACACAAAGAGGAAGTCACGATGTTGTTGAAGGAACTTTAAAAGCAATATTAGAGCTCTACCCTATTTTTAGTAGAATGAAAATGTTAAGACAATGGGGTGGTATTGTTGATATTTGTCCAGATGCTAGTCCAATAATTAGTAAAACACATATTAAAGGATTATACTTTAATTGTGGCTGGGGAACAGGTGGATTTAAGGCTACACCTGGTTCAGGAGATTTGTTTGCACACACTATCGCTAACGATGAACCTCATAAACTAAATGCTGATTTTAATATTAATAGATTTGTAAGTGGCGATCTTGTTGATGAACATGGAGCAGCTGCTGTAGCACACTAATGTTTATAATTAATTGTCCTTATTGCGGTGAAAGAGATCAGAGTGAATTTTCTGCAGGTGGCGAAGCTCATATTGTTAGGCCAAAACAACCAACTGAATTAAGTGATGATCAATGGGCAGAATATCTGTTTATGAGAAAAAATATTAAAGGAGTTCAATTTGAAAGATGGAATCATTCTCATGGATGCAGAAAATGGTTCAATATGGTTAGAGATACATCAAATGATAAAATTCATGCTGTTTACAAAATGGGTGAAAAACCCCCAGTAAAATAATGAGCAAAGATTTAAGAATAGCAAATAATAGGTTTATTGATCAAACATCAAGAATATCTTTTAAGTTTGATGGCAAAACTTTATATGGTTTTAAAGGCGATACTTTAGCTTCAGCTTTATTAGCAAATAATATTCACCTTGTTGGAAGAAGCTTTAAATATCATCGTCCAAGAGGAATAATGACATGTGGTTCCGAAGAGCCAAATGGAATCTTACAAATTGGAAATGATTCTTCAATGACAGAACCAAATACAAGAGCTACTGAAATAGAATTATATGAAGGTTTAGAGGCATCAAGCCAAAACTGTTGGCCAAGTGTTAATTTTGACATAGGTGCAGTAAACAATTTTTTCTCCCCTCTTATACCGGCAGCTTTCTACTATAAAACATTCATGTGGCCAGCTAATTTTTGGAAATTATATGAATACTTTATAAGAAAATCTGCAGGTCTAGGTAGATCCCCTACTGAACCAGATAAAGATGTTTATGATCATAGATATTTACACTGTGATGTTTTGATTGTTGGAGGAGGCATATCAGGAATAATAGCTGCAAAAAAAGCAGCTAAAAATAATTTAAATACTTTACTAATAGACGACAAAAATGTTTTGGGTGGAACTACTATTTTTCAGCAAAATGAATGTTTTAAGATAAATAATTCTTATTCAAATGAGTGGTTAAAAAAAGAGATTGAAAGTTTAAATTCATTTAAAAATTTAACTATAAAAACAAGAACAACATTGGCTGCTTATCATAGTTATAATTATCTTTTAGCTAGAGAAAATTTAACTGATCATTTAGATTTAAAAGAAAAAAAAGATAAAATACGTCAAAGACTTTTGAAAATAAGAGCAAAAAAAGTAATTATAGCTACAGGAGCTATGGAAAGGCCATTAATTTTCAACAATAATGATAGGCCTGGTATTATTCTTTCATCTTCTATCAAAAAGTACATAGATTTTTATGGAGTTAAATGTGGACAAAAAATATCTTTATTTACTAATAATGACTCAGCTTATGAAACTGCCGTCTCTTTAAGTAATCGCGGAGTAAGTGTTAATTCAGTAGTAGATATAAGAGATAAAACTAATTCGTTAATAGTTAAACAAGTTGAAAAATTAGGTATTAAAATTCATTGGAAATCTTCAGTTGTTAATACAAATGGTTACAAAAGAATCAATTCTATTGAAATTATGAAATTGTCTGACGATGGAACCGCTGTTATGGGGAAAAAAATAAATGAAAAATGTGACTGCTTAGGTATTTCTGGAGGATGGACACCAAGAGTACATTTATTTACTCAGTCTGGCGGTAAACTTAAATTCAGAGATGTAGATAACGTTTTTTTACCAGATAAATCGGAATTGGATCAAATAAGCATCGGATCTTGTAATGGTGATTTTGAACTTGATGAATTAATAAAAAATTCAGTTAATTTAACAAACAAATTTTTAAAAGTTAATAATAATGATTATGAAAATTTAGAAGTTGTTTGTTCAAAAGAAATTGACAAAAAAAATATTTGGCTACTTCCATCTGATAAACCTTTGAAAAAAACTAAATCATTTTTAGATTTTCAGAACGATTCTACTGCAAATGATATAAAATTAGCTTTAAGAGAAGGTTTTAAATCAATCGAGCATGTGAAAAGATATACAACAACCGGCATGGCCACCGATCAAGGGAAATTATCCAATATGCATGCACTTGGGATTGTAGCTGAAACAGCTGGTGTTAAAATGGGTAATTTAGGAACAACTACATTTCGACCTCCTTATACTCCATTAACCTTTGGAGCAATAGTTGGAAGAAATGTTGGTGAATTTTTTGATATTGCAAGAAAAACACCAATGCATGATTGGCATGTAGAAAATAAAGCTAAATTTGAAAATGTCGGACAGTGGAAGAGAGCTTGGTACTATCCAATAGAAAATGAAAATATGCATGAAGCTGTACAAAGAGAAAGTAAAGCGGCTAGAGATAGTGCTGGTATTTTAGACGCATCTACTCTTGGAAAAATAGATATTCAAGGAAGCGATGCATCAGAATTTTTAAATAGAGTTTATACAAATGCATGGTCAAAGTTAGAAATAGGAAAATGTAGATATGGACTCATGCTCAATGAAGATGGAATGGTTTATGATGATGGAGTTACAACTAGATTATTGGAAAATCATTATTTAATGACCACAACAACAGGGGGTGCTGCTAATGTTCTTTCAAAATTAGAAGATTACTTGCAAACAGAATGGCCTGAATTAGATGTGTATTTAACTTCAGTTACTGATCATTATGGTACTGTAAGTATCTGTGGACCTAATTCAAAAAAAATTCTTTCAAAAGTAATTCCTGATCTAGATTTGTCTGATAAAGAATTTCCGCACATGTCTTTCAAAAATGCATTAATCGATAATATTAAATGCAGAGTAATGCGTATTAGTTTTACTGGTGAACATAGTTATGAAATAAATATTGAATCATCATATTCTAAATCTGTTTGGGAAAAGTGCTTTGAAGCAGGAAAAGAATTTAATATTACGCCTTATGGAACTGAAACGATGCACTTACTTAGAGCGGAAAAAGGATTTATTATCGCTGGTCAAGACACGGATGGAACAATGACACCTGTAGACTTACAAATGGATTGGATAATTAGTAAAAAGAAATATGATTTTATTGGTAAAAGGTCCTTATATAGAAGTGACACTATTAGAGAAGATAGAAAACAGCTTGTAGGATTATTAACTGAAGATCCAAAAGAAGTTTTAGAAGAAGGCGCACAAATTGTTGCTGAAAGAAATAAAAAACCAATAGAAATGCTTGGTCACGTAACTTCAAGTTACTTTAGTCCAAATTTAAATAAATCAATAGCACTCGCTGTAGTGAAAAATGGTAAAAAGTTGAAGGGGCAAAAAATGTTTGTTCCAATGAAAAATAAAACAATTAATGTAACTATAACAGATACGGTTTTTTTAGATAAAGAAAATAAGAGGTTAAATGCTTAATTATAATAGTCCAATCATGGATCTTAAAGAATATTCTGAAATTAAAATTTCAGAGATTGAACCTATTCTTAAAATAAACTTAAGGGGTAAAAATAGAAATTTTATAACTAAAATTGGAAAAGAATTATCTATAATTACTCCAGTAGACCCCAATACATCATCGAGCAACGAAAAATTAAATCTTCTTTGGTTGAGTCCGGATGAATGGTTTTTGTACTCAAATGATAAGCTTGGTATAAAAGATGCTAACTCATTAGAGGATAAGCTTTTTAATGAAATTTCTAAAGTAAAACTAGGTTCTGTTACAAATGTTTCTGATCATTGGATAATGATTAATTTAAAAGGTAGAAAAATTTTTGAATTATTATCAACTGGTTGTCCATTTAATTTTAATAATTTTAAAAATTCAAAAGGAGCAGTAACTCAAACTTTGCTTAATCATATTGATGTAATTATTCATAATAAAAATGTGAATGATTTAAATTTATTTGTTAGAAGATCTTTTTCTGCTCATTTATGGTCATGGATGAACGACAGTGCTAGATTTATTTAATTTAATCTTAAAATAATAAATTATTATAAAAAAATAAGAAATTGAGAAAAACCAATTAATCCCTACCCATATCCAGAAAAAAGTTTCAAAACTCGCATTTATATGTTTTGCAATATAAAATACTACGATTGGGTTAAGAACATTTCTAAAAAAGTTAGAAATCATTGCATTTTCTGATTTTTTTAAAGCCATGAAAAAACCATTTGATAGAAAAAAAACAGGATAAGCAGGTAATACAAAAGCTGAAATTTTTAAATATCTTTTTCCATATTCAATTACTTCAGGGTCGCTTGAAAAAAAACTTGTAATTACACTTGCAGATAAAAAAACCAAAGTTCCAGCTGTAATCATTATTATAAATGCATATTTAATAGCGGTAAAATAAGTTTCTTTGATTCTGACAAGATTATCAGCTCCATAATTTTGGGCTATTATAGATATTATAGCTGTATTAATTCCAAGTATTGGAAGTAGAACTACTTGTTCTATACGTGTACCTACACCGTAACCTGCAACAGCATATTCTCCTGATTGACCTACATAAGTAAAAATTATTGCAGCGGCTAAAGCGTATCCACATATAGATAGTGAAATTGGCATTGATTGAAAAAATACATTAGTTGATTTAAATAGATCAGGTGTAGCTTTAATGGAAATTGTAAGTAAGCCAGATCTAAGATCACCAGAAGAAGTTAATGTTTATATAAAAAAATTAAGATCAATAATGAGATATTTGGGCACCTGCGATGGAAATATGCAGGAAGGATCACTTAGAGCAGACGTTAATGTGTCTGTTAGAAAAAAAGGTGAAGATAAATATGGAACTAGATGTGAAATTAAAAACGTAAATTCAATTAAATTTATGCAAATGGCCATAGAACATGAAGCAAATAGACAAGTTGATATTTTGGAAGACGGTGGAAAAATTGATCAAG
>CACAHI010000030.1 GCA_902532225.1 uncultured Pelagibacteraceae bacterium | reverse complement strand
AAAAAACAATAGAAATTAAAAATAAAAATATCGAGAGTAAATGTAAATGGTCACCATTTGATGGATATAAATTTAAAGGAACTCCTGTTACAACAATTATCAACGGAGATATCAAGATGAAAGATGGAAAAATATTAGGTGAACCTTCTGGTAAACCTATGAATTTTAAATAGTTTTGCCAGAGTAAGTATTTACTAAAATAATTCCGATAATAATAACAAAAAGCCCCAAAACTGTTTGCCAATTCAAAGTTTGTTTGAAAAATATGTATCCTAATATTGCTATAGAAAAAATACCAAGACCACTCCACGTTGCATAAACTATAGCTATTGGAATTTTATTAACAACAAAAGTTAGTAAGTAAAATGCTGACATATAACATATAGCAAGAATTGCTGATGGAGTTATTTTTGTAAAATTTTGTGTTGCAGGTAACAACATAGTACCTGCTACTTCACAAATTACCGCTCCAAACAAAAAAATATATGTTTTAATCACTTTAATATTCCATTTTTAATTAAATCTTCTTTGATTTCGTTCAATATTGCTGGATCATCAATTGTTGCGGGCATTTTATATTCTTCTTTATCTGCTATTTTTCTAACAGTTCCTCTTAATATTTTTCCAGATCTTGTTTTTGGTAATCTTTTTACAACAATAGCTGTTTTAAAAGCTGCAACAGGACCAACTTTGTCTCTTACCATTTGAATACATTCTTTAGATATTGTTTCATTATCTTTTTGGACTCCAGCTTTAAGTGCTATTAAACCAATTGGTAATTGTCCTTTTAGTTTATCTGCAATACCAATAACTGCACATTCAGCAACCGATTGATGTTCTGACAAAACTTCCTCTATTGCTCCAGTTGAAAGTCTATGACCAGCAACATTAATGATATCATCAGTTCTAGACATGATCCAAATATAGCCGTCATCATCTATGTGACCTGCATCGTAGGTTTGATAATATCCTTTGTAGTTTGTCATATATGTTTCTTTATATCTTTCATCGGCATTCCACAAAGTTGGAAAAGTTCCAGGAGGTAAAGGTAGCTTAACAACTATATCACCCATTTCATTTGGCTTAGCTAAACTTTGATCTGGTTTTATAACCTTAACATCATAACCTGGTACAGCTTTACAAGCAGAACCATATTTTGTTTTCATCATTTCTATCCCTGTACAATTAGAACTTATTGCCCAACTAGTTTCAGTTTGCCACCAGTGGTCAATAACCGGAACTTTTAAAAGAGACTCTGCCCATTTTATAGTATCTGGGTCTGCTCTTTCTCCAGCTAAAAATAAACTTTCGAAATTGCTTAAATCATACTTAGAAAAAAATTTACCTTCGGGATCTTCTTTTTTAATAGCCCTAAAAGCTGTTGGTGCAGTAAATAAAGATTTTATTTTGTGCTCTGAAATTACTCTCCAAAAAACGCCTGCATCTGGTGTTCCAACCGGCTTCCCTTCAAAAAGTACAGTCGTGCAACCTTTAAACAACGGTGCATAAACAATATAAGAATGACCTACTATCCAACCAATATCGCTTGCTGACCACCACACATCATCGGAATCAATATTGTAAATATTTTTCATAGTCCACTTTAAAGCAACTATATGTCCAGCAATATCCCTTACTATTCCTTTTGGTACACCAGTAGTTCCTGATGTATATAAGATATATGCAAACTCATTAGAATTCATTTCAACACAATCAACGTTTAGGGCGTTAGATAAAGATTCTTCCCAACTAATTTCAAAAGGAGAGTTTAACTTTACTTCATGACCGGATCTTTGGAAAAGTATCATTCTTTCAAGTTTATGAGATGCAAGTTTTATAGCCTCATCGACCAAAGGTTTATATTCAACAGTTCTTCCTGGTTCAAATCCGCATGAAGCAGTTATCAATAACTTTGCTTTACTGTCATCGATTCTACTTGCTAATTCATTAGAAGCAAATCCACCAAATACTACTGAATGAATTGCTCCAATTCTACCACAAGCTAGCATTGCGACCACAGCTTCAGGTATCATTGGCATGTAAATGATAACTCTATCCCCTTTATTAATACCTTGGTTTTTTAAAGCCCCAGCAAATTTTGAAACTTTTTCTTTTAGTTCTTTATATGAGAATTTTTTTTTATTACCTGTTATTGGACTGTCATAAATCAATGCAGTTTTATCACCTTTGCCTTGGTCAATATGAATATCCAAAGCATTAAAGCATGTATTTGTTTTGCCATCTTCAAACCATTTATAAAAAGGAGGATTTGATTTATTAAGAATTTTGGTTGGTTTTTGAAACCAAAATATATCATTTGAAATTTCATTCCAAAATTCTTCTGGTTTTGATATTGACTTTTGATAAATTTCTTTAAAATTGCTATCCATATGATTTGTTTCAGTTAGTTGATTTTCCCTTAAATTTTAGTCCTAAGTTGTATTTAATTTTAAAAACCCAATAAAATCAACATAAAATAGGGGTAAAAAACTCTTCAATAAAGTAATTATATTTGATATTTAACCTCTAACTTTGGTTCTATTGCGGAATAGAGCTGTAGTTTAAATTTAAACTAAAAAAAACTAACTAAAGAGGGAGTTTTTTATGAAAAAACTTAAATTGTTTGCTCTTGCAGCTGTGGCTCTAATGGGTCTTTCAGGTGTGGCAAACGCGGAAACTGTTATGTTAGCTTCTGACGACTTTGTTGGAATTTCCTTTTGGGTGATTTCAATGGGTATGTTAGCTGCTACAGCATTCTTTTTCTTGGAAAGAGGATCAGTAGCTGCTGGTTGGAAAACATCAGTGACAGTAGCAGGACTTGTAACTGGTATTGCATTCATACACTACATGTACATGAGAGGTGTTTGGGTTCAAACTGGAGATTCACCAACAGTATATAGATATATTGACTGGTTAATCACTGTACCATTACAGATGGTAGAGTTTTATTTAATTCTAGCAGCTGTTAGAAAAGTAGACGGCGGAATATTCTGGAGATTGTTAATTGGATCTTTAGTAATGTTAGTCGGTGGATACTTAGGAGAAGCTGGATACATTAACGAAATGCTTGGTTTCATAATCGGTATAGCGGGATGGATCTACATCTTATATGAAATATTCTCAGGTGAAGCTGGTAAGGCTGCAGCTAAGAGTGGCAACAAAGGTCTTGCTACTGCATTTAGCACAATGAGAATGATCGTAACAGTTGGTTGGGCGATTTACCCATTAGGTTATGTATTTGGTTACCTAACAGGTGGTGTAGACGCTAACACATTAAACGTGATTTACAACTTAGCTGACTTTATTAACAAAATCGCATTCGGTTTAGTTATATGGTCTGCTGCGATGTCAAATACACGAGCTAGCACAAGATAATCTTATCTTAATTTATAAAATAGGGCGAGTGTAACACACTTGCCCTATTTTTTTTTGTGTTTATAAAAGATCAATGGCAAAAATAACATATATTGAACATAATGGTAAGTCGCACACTATTAATGTTGCCAATGGTTTAACTGTTATGGAAGGGGCAATTCAAAACGATATCCCTGGAATTGATGCTGATTGCGGTGGCAGTATGGCATGTGCCACTTGCCATGTTTATGTCAAAGAAGAATGGTTTGCTAGAATTAATAAAAAAACAGAAGGCGAAGATGATATGTTAGATCAGGCACATGAACCAAAAAAGAATAGCAGATTAAGCTGTCAAATATCTGTGAGCGATGAAATAGATGGCTTAGTTGTAAACTTACCAGAAAAACAAGTTTAATGATTAAAACTGATGCATTAATAATTGGAGCAGGACCAACAGGTTTGTTTACTGCTCATCAATTAAAATTAATTGGATTAGATTGTGAGATAGTTGACAATCTTAATAAAATTGGTGGCCAATGTATTGAACTTTATCCCGACAAACCAATTTATGATATTCCAGCCATACCAGAATGTACTGGCGAAGAATTAACAAAAAATTTAATTGATCAATTAAAACCTTTTAATATTAAGTTTCATTTAAATGAAAGGGTAGATGAAGTAAAAAAGAACAATGATAATTGGGAAGTTAAAACTAACAAAGGAACAGTATTTATTACCCCCAATATTATCATTGCTGGAGGAGTAGGTTCATTTGAACCAAGAAAGTTTGCTCCAAAAGAATGTGAAAAATTAGAAAATAAATCAATATTTTATTCAGTAAAAGACAAAGCAATTTTCAAAGGAAAAACAGTTTCAATTTTTGGAGGTGGAGATAGTGCATTAGATTGGGCAATTGAACTATCAAAAGACTCTAAAATAAATTTAATACATAGAAGAGATGAGTTTAGAGCAGCAAAATTAACAGTTGAGAAAATGAATAAGTTAGCAAAAGATGGAAAAATTAATCTGTTTACCAAATATCAATTAAAGAGCATTAAAACTTCTGAAAAACTAGAAAGCATTGATATTGAACATGAAAACAAAGAAATAAAAAATATTAAAACTGATTTTGCATTAGGATTTTTTGGATTGATAATGCAACTTGGTCCGATAGCTAATTGGGGTCTAAACTTAGATAAAAAAACTATAAGTGTAGATACTGAAAAATTTGAAACTAATCAAAAAGGCATATATGCTGTTGGAGATATTTGTACTTATCCAGGAAAATTAAAATTGATTTTATCTGGATTTCATGAAGGAGCACTTGCTGCTAGAGCGTGTTTTAAATTAGCTAGACCTAATGAAAAATATAGATTTGAATTTACCACTTCATCAAAGACTATTAAAAGCAGACTAGGAATTAAAGGTGATTGAGCTTTTTGCGGCGGATACACCTAACGGAAAAAAAATTTCTATAATGTTAGAAGAAGTAGGTTACGAATATAGAGTAACTAAAGTTGATCTTAGTAATGACGATCAGTTCAATCCCGAGTTTAGAAAAATTAGTCCTTTTAGTAAAATTCCAGTTATTATAGATCATGATAATAATAAAGAAGCTGTATTTGAGTCAGGAGCTATACTTATTTATCTTGGAGAAAAAAGTAATCAATTTTATGATAAAAAAAATAGATTGAAAATTAATCAGTGGCTAATGGCGCAAATGGGACTTATAGGTCCTTTAATCGGGCAACATCATCAATTTCATCATTATAACCCAGGAAAAAGTAATTTTGGAGAGGAAAGATATTTTAAAATTGCCAAAAGACTTTATCAAGATTTAGATGAAAGATTAGCTGTATCTAAATTTTTAGCTGGCGAAAATTATACGATAGCCGATATCGCAACTTGGCCTTGGATAGCAAGGCATGAATGGCACGATATAGGACTTAAAAAATTTATAAATTTAAATCGATGGTATATTGAAATTTCCAAAAGAGAAGCGGTAATAAAAGGTTATGACTTTATGAAAAAAGGAGAAAAAATTCCTTTATCTTAATCGTCTGCAAATACTTTTTCGTTTTTTTCGTGTTTTTCTTGGGCTGCAATACACAGTGTTGCTACAGGTCTTGCCATTAATCTTTTTAAACCTATTGGTTCTGCAGTTTCTTCACAAAATCCATAAGTACCATCCTTAATTCTTTTAAGGGCAGAATCAATTTTAGATATTAGTTTTATCTGACGATTAATTGCTCTCATTTCAACATTTTTCTCTGTGTACGAACTTGCCTGATCAACTATGTCTGCAGAAGTACTATTATCATCCAGTGAGCTGTTATATAAAGCCTGGCTGTTTGTTTTTACAAGTTCTGCTTTCCATTTTGTTAGTTTTTGTTTGAAAAAAATTAAATGTTTTTCACACATGTACTTCTCTTTTTCTTTTGGCACATATGTTTTTGAGATTCTTACCATAATCTAAATTTTGAAGATGCTGAATATATCCATCAATTAAATAGTGTCAAGAAGCCTTTATTTGTATAAATTAAGTAAAATGTTGATAAATAAAAAAAATTTAAACAACTTATTTTACATTTTCATTATATCTCATTTAATTATTTGGACTTTAATTCCATCTCTGACAAATGATAATTTACCATTAGATACAATAGAAGCTTTGGCATGGGGAAGCAATTTGGATTGGGGATTTAATAAACACCCGCCTATGAGTGCATTTGTTGTTGAATTGTTTTACCAAATTTTTGGTTCACTTGATTGGTCTTATTATTTATTAAGTCAAATTTGTGTAGTTGTTTCTTTTTTTATCATTTTTAAATTTGCTGAGGATTTTTTTAAAAACAAAGAGTTTTGTTTATTATCAATACTATTATTAGAGGGGATATATTTTTATAATTATACCACTCCTGAATTTAACGTTAATGTTTGTTTAATGCCTTTTTGGGCTTTAACTATATTGTATTTATGGAAGGGGCTTAAACAAAATAAAACTGCCGATTGGTTATTAGTTGGTTTGTTTGCTGGCTTTGGGTTTTTATCAAAATATTTATTTATCTATTTAGGTCTAGCAATAGATATTTTTCTATTTTATATGATTTATAAAAAAAAAATCGATTTTAAATGTATTATATCCATCGTCCCCTTTTTTATAGTTATATTGCCCCATTTAATTTGGCTAACCCAAAATGATTATATAACTATTACTTATGGTCTTCATAGAACAGCATCAGTAGATCAAAATTTTATAAATCATATAACTCATCCTTTAATATTTTTAGCAAAACAAATCGGAATATTAATACCTTTTTTACTTATGATTTTATTTTTA
>CACAHI010000029.1 GCA_902532225.1 uncultured Pelagibacteraceae bacterium | reverse complement strand
ATAAAGGTGCTGGAATAATTGAAAAGGGATATAAATCTATTGGTGATAACCATCCACCCAAAAATAATATTGAACCCAAAGAACACATTAAAAGAATATTCGCATATTCACCTAACCAAAACATTGCATACATCATTCCTGAATATTCAGTTTGATAACCAGCAACCAACTCTGCCTCTGCTTCAGGTAAATCAAAAGGTGGTCTATTTGTTTCTGCTAATGCAGATATAAAAAAAATTACAAACATGGGAAATAGTGGAATTATAAACCACATATTTTCCTGAGCTTTAACAATATCGCTTAAATTTAATGAACCGACACATAGTAAAACATTAATGATAATTACACCTATGGAAACTTCATAAGAAACCATCTGTGCTGCAGATCTAATAGCTCCTAAAAAAGGATATTTAGAGTTAGATGCCCAACCTCCCATTATAATTCCGTACACACCTAATGAAGAAACTGCAAAAATATATAATATTCCAACATTTATATTTGCAATAACAAAAGACTCGCTAAAAGGAATTACAGCCCAAGAAATTAATGCTAATGTCATTGTAATTACAGGAGCTAGAATAAAAATAATTTTATTTGAACTTGAGGGAATAATTATTTCTTTAAAAATATACTTTAATGCATCAGCTAATGATTGGAGCAATCCGAAAGGACCTACAACATTTGGTCCTCTTCTTTTTTGGACAAATGCCCACACTCTTCTATCTAACCATACTATCATTGCTACAGAAACTAATACAGGAACTAAAAGTAATAAAATTTTATAAGTCTGATTAAAAAAAATAAATAAATATTCGATCATTTTATCCTTCGGTTCCATTTTTTTTTAAATTTAATTTTTCATTTCGGCATTGAGTCATTGTTGTAGATGCTCTTGAAATAACATTTGAGTAATAATAATCTATATCTTCAACTAAAATTTCTTCGCTCAGAAATTCATTTTTTATGGAATTTCCAGCTATTTTTATTTTTTTTGATTCTAAATATTTAATCATTGATTCATTTAGTTCATTTTTGTCATTAAATAATTTTTTTCTTTTAATTAAATTTGCCAATTCATTGACAATACTCCAATCTTCTTTAGCTTCTCCAGGAGGGTAAGAAGCTTTGTATGCTTTTTGAATTTTTCCTTCTAAATTTGTAAAATAACCATCTTGTTCAGTATATGCAGAGCCAGGTAAAACTAAGTCAGCAAGTTCAGCGCCTCTATCACCGTGGCTTCCTACATATATGATAAACTCATTTTTTTTAATAAATTTTAAGTTATCTTGTCCGAATAAAAAAATAATATCAAATTCATTATTTTTAATGCTTTTTAATGTAAAATTTTCTGAATTGTCTGGATTTATTAAATCCAAATCATAAGCTCCTACTGTGGAAGCGTTGTTTGAAAGAATATTGAGACTTTGCCAATCATTATTTATTTTATCATTTTTTTCTAAAAATCTCTTAAGTTCGTTAAATATGTATTTTGATGATTTAATTTTTAAGACTGATTGACCTAAAATAATAATTGGCTTTTTAGAATTTTTGATAATTTCTGACAAATCATGTTTTTCTTCAATAATTTTTTTTATAATATCCGTTTTATTTTCAATAACTTCATATGGATAAGTCAGTTCACCGATATCGCCAAATGAATATATTTTTGTTTTATTTTTTCTATAAGCTTTTAGAATTCTTAAATTTAGTATTGTCCCTTCAAATCTAGGATTAGTTCCTATAAGTAAAATTAAATCACTTTCTTCAATTTTGTTTAATTGCGTGTTAAAGATATAATTTTTTCTGTCCTCTGTATTAACATAAGTATTTTCAGCTCTGCAATCTAAGTTTTTTGATTTAATAGTTTTTTCAAAAAACTCCTTTACTATAAATAAAGTTTCCATATTGGTTAAATCTCCAGTTAATCCTGCAATTTTTTCTGGTAAAGTTTTTTTTATTTTTTCTGCAATTATATTGAGAGCTTTTTCCCACTCTAATTTTTTATAAATGTTATTTTCTTTAACTAATGGTGTATCTATTCTTTGTTTTTTTAATCCATCGCAAGAATATCTTGTTTTGTCTGATATCCATTCTTCATTAATTTCTTCATTAATTCTCGGTAAAACTCTTTTTACTTCCCACCCGTAAGTATCAACTCTTATATTTGAGCCGATAGCATCCATAACATCAATTGTTTCAGTTTTTTTAAGTTCCCATGGTCTTGCTTCAAAAACATATGGTTTAGATGTGAGTGCCCCTACTGGGCATAAATCAATTACATTTGCAGAAAGTTCGGACTGCATAGATTTTTCTAAATAAGTAGTTATTTGCATGTCTTCTCCTCTTCCAATTGCTCCAAGTTCTTCTATTCCAGCAATTTCCTCGGCAAACCTAATGCATCTTGTGCAATGTATACATCTTGTCATTTGAGTTTTAATTAAAGGTCCCATATATTTTTCTGGAACATAACGTTTGTTTTCTTTGTACCTAGATTTATCAATTCCATAGAACATTGATTGATCTTGCAAGTCACACTCTCCACCTTGGTCACAAACTGGACAGTCTAGTGGGTGGTTAGCTAATAAAAATTCCATCACACCTTTTCTTGCTTTTTCTACTATAGGTGTATTTGTTTTAATGTTCATGCCGTTTGTTACAGGCATGGCGCATGATGCTATTGGTTTTGGTGATTTTTCCATTTCTACTAAACACATTCGACAATTTCCAGCTATAGATAATTTTTCGTGATAACAAAATCTTGGTATTTCTGCACCTGCTTGTTCACATGCTTGTAGAACTGTTAAGCCATCTTCAACTTCTATTTCTGTATCGTTTACTTTAACTTTTAACATTATCTTCTTCCAATAAATGTTGGTCTATTAAATAAGGAACATTTTTATTTTTTTTAATTAATGGATTAAAATTATTTCTTTTAATCAATTCTTTTTTAAAATGTCTCAACAATCCTTGAACTGGCCATGCTGATCCTTCACCAAATGCACATATGGTATGTCCTTCGATTTGTTTTGTAACATCCATTAACATATCCACTTCTTCTCTAGAAGCTTCACCTTTTGCCATTCTTTCAAGCATTCTCCACATCCACCCTGAACCTTCTCTACATGGTGTGCACTGTCCACAACTTTCATGTTTATAAAATCTCGCTATTCTTGCCATACACTTTATAATGTCTTGATCTTTATTTATTACAACTATACCAGCAGTTCCCAGTCCACTTTTATTTTCCACAAGAGAATCAAAATCCATTTTAATAGTTTCACAAATATTTTTTGGTAATAATGGCATAGAAGAACCTCCTGGAATAACAGCTTGAAGATTATCCCAACCTCCAATAACACCTCCGGCATGAGTTTCTATTAAATCCTTTAAAGATATGCCCATTTCTTCTTCCACATTACATGGATGATTAACATTCCCGGATATACAAAATATTTTTGTACCAGTATTTTTTGGTTTTCCAATTGACGTAAACCATTTTGAACCTTTTCTTAAGATTGTAGGAACCACTGCAATTGTTTCTACATTATTAACTATAGTTGGGCACCCGTATAAACCTACTAATGCAGGAAAAGGTGGTTTTAATCTTGGCTGACCTTTGTTTCCTTCTAAACTTTCTAAAAGAGCTGTTTCTTCACCACAAATGTATGCACCTGCTCCATAGTGAATAAAGATATCGAGATCCCACCCACTATCACATGAATTTTTTCCAATTAATTTATTTTTATAAGCTTGATTAAGCGCCTCTTGCAGTATTTGACCTTCATTAAAATATTCACCTCTTATGTAAATATAACACACGTGTGCTTGGACTGCATAAGCAGCAATTAAACATCCTTCAATAAGTTTGTGAGGTTCAAATCTAAGAATATCTCTATCTTTACATGTGCCTGGTTCTGACTCGTCAGCATTTATAACCAAATAATGTGGCCTTGATCCAACTTCTTTAGGTGCAAAGGACCACTTTAAACCTGTAGGAAAACCTGCTCCTCCTCTGCCTCTTAACTCTGAGGATTTAATTTCATTTATAATCCATTCCCTACCCTTTGATATTAATACTTTTGTATCTAGCCAGTCACCTCTATTTTTTGAAGAAGTTGCATCGACACCAAAATCATTATATAAATTTTTAAAAATTCTATCTTTATCTTCTAACATTTTAAGTTTTTATTAAAGTTTTTCTTCCATTTTCAGGTTCTGAATTTTTTCTACCTCTATATGATCCAGGGTAAATTTTTTCATCCTTATTGATTTTATCCAAAATTTTTATCATTTTTTCTTTACTCAAATCTTCATAATAGTCCTCATTAATTTGAACCATTGGTGCATTTACACATGCTCCCAAACATTCAACTTCCATCCAAGAACAATCAGAAGTAGATGATATTTTTTTTTCTTCTTTTGAAATTTTTTCTCTACATGCTTCAACTAAATTATATGCACCTCTAATCATGCATGGTGTTGTTGTACAAACTTGAATAAAATATTTTCCAACTGGTGCTAAATTATACATTGAATAGAAAGTGGCTACTTCATAAACTTTTATGTAAGAAATATTTAAAAAATTTGCTATGTATTTCATTGCTGATAAAGGTATCCAATTATTATTTTGTCTTTGAGCTATATAAAGTAGTGCCATAACAGCACTTTTTTGCCTACCTGTAGGATAATTCGATATAATTTTTTTTGATAAAATTTTATTTTCTTCATTAAATTCAAAATTATCTGGTTGATTTTTAGATATTTTTTTTAAGCTCATCTATCAACCTCTCCAAATACTATATCCATTGACCCTAAAACCGCAGGTACATCTGCTAACATATGTCCTTTAATTAGATAATCCATTGCTTGAAGATGTGAAAAACCCGGTGCTCTTATTTTGCATTTATAAGGTTTACTTGAACCATCTGAAATAAGATAAACACCAAATTCTCCTTTAGGAGCTTCTACCGCAACATAAATCTCATCTTTATCCACCCTGTAACCTTCCGTAAATAATTTGAAGTGATGTATTAAAGCTTCCATTGACTCTTTAATTTCCTTTTTTGAAGGCGGTGTAATCTTGTTGTTAATTGTTTTAATTGGTCCTTTGGGCATCCTTTCTATACACTGCTTAATAATTTTTATACTCTCTTTCATTTCCTCAATTCTACATAAATAGCGATCATAACAATCGCCATTTTTTCCAATAGGTATGTTAAAATCAAATTGATCATAACAATCATAAGGTTGTGCTTTTCTTAAGTCCCAAGCAACTCCAGAACCCCTTAGCATCACACCTGAAAATGAATAATCTAACGCGTCTTGTTTTGATACAATTCCAATATCAACATTTCTTTGTTTAAAAATTCTATTATCAGTTAATAACGACTCCAAATCATCAATAATTTTTGGGAAGTTAATACAAAATTTTGATATATCATCAATTAAACCTCTTGGTAAATCTTGATGAACACCTCCTGGTCTAAAATAATTTGCATGCAATCTTGAACCAGAAGCTCTTTCATAAAATGTCATAAGAGTTTCTCTTTCTTCAAAACCCCATAAAGTTGGAGTCAACGCACCAACATCCATTGCTTGAGTTGTTATATTAAGTATATGACTAAGTAAGCGACCTATTTCACAAAACATGACTCTTATAAATTGTGCCCTTATTGGAACTTCTATTTTTAAAATTTTTTCAATTGCCAATGTAAAAGCATGTTCCTGATTCATTGGAGCTACATAATCCAACCTATCAAAATATGGTATTGCTTGGGAATAAGTTTTGCTTTCTATTAATTTTTCTGTTCCTCTGTGAAGTAAACCAATGTGAGGGTCGGCTTTTTCCACTACTTCTCCATCAAGTTCTAGAATTAACCTAAGAACTCCATGAGCTGCTGGATGCTGTGGTCCAAAATTTAAATTTAATGTTTTAGAATGCTTACTCATCTTTTTTACTTTGTTTTTTTATGTATTTTGTGCCTTCCCAAGGACTTTCGTATTCAAAGTTTCTATAATTCTGCTCTAATCTAACAGGTTCATAAATAACTTTTTTTTTATCTTCGCTATATCTAACTTCTTTGTGACCAGTCATTGGAAAATCTTTTCTAAGTGGATAACCTTCAAATTCATAGTCAGTTAAGATTCTTCTTAAATCTGGGTGATCTTTAAATTTAATTCCATACATATCAAAAACTTCTCTTTCCATCCAATTTGCTGATGGAAAAACAGAAGTAACAGATGGAATGACTTCATTTTCATTAATCGAATATTCAATAATTACTCTACTATTATTTTCATGACTTAATAATAAATAAACTATTTTAAATCTTTTTTTATCTTCTGGAAAATCCACAGCTGTAATATCTATCAATTGCTTAAACTTTGTTTCTTGATTAGATTTTAAAAAAATTATCACGTTTATTAAATCTTCATGATCAATTTTAAAATACAACTGATCATGATTAATTTTTGAAGTTTTAATTTTAGTTGTAAGTTCTGAATTAATTTTTTTTTCTAATTTTTGAATGTTTTGCATTTTATCTTTCTAAGGATCCTTTTTTTCTAATTTTCTTTTGTAATTGCAGTATTCCATACAACAAAGCTTCAGCGGAAGGAGGGCATCCTGGTACATAGACATCAACCGGAACTATCCTGTCACATCCTCTCACTACTGAGTAAGAATAGTGATAATATCCACCGCCATTTGCACAACTGCCCATTGATATTACGTAACGTGGTTCAGGCATTTGATCATAAACTTTTCTTAGAGCTGGTGCCATTTTATTAGTTAGTGTACCTGCTACAATCATTACATCTGATTGTCTTGGTGATGCTCGTGGGGCTGCTCCAAATCTTTCTAAATCATATCTTGGCATTGAAGTTTGCATCATTTCAACAGCGCAGCAAGCTAAACCAAAAGTCATCCAATGTAATGATCCTGCTCTTGCCCAATTAACTAAATTATCAAATGAAGTAGTTATAAAGCCCTTTTTTCCAAATTCTTCTGCAAGTTTTTTAAACTCGTCTGGAATTTCCTCTAGTCGATTATCTATTTTCATTTTTATTCCCAGTCTAAGGCTCCCTTTTTCCATTCATAAACAAAACCCACTGTTAGGATAAATAAAAAAATCATCATAGATAAAAATCCAAACAAACCTATGCTACCTAAGGAAATAGCCCAAGGAAATAAAAAAGCAATTTCAAGATCAAAAATAATAAACAAAATTGCAACTAAATAAAATCTAACATCAAATTCCATTCTAGAATCTTCAAATGGTTCAAATCCACATTCATATGTTGAAAGTTTTTCTGGGTCTGGTTTTTTTGGAGAGAAAGTAAAATTAATAATTATAAATAAAATACTTAAT
>CACAHI010000028.1 GCA_902532225.1 uncultured Pelagibacteraceae bacterium | reverse complement strand
GTAGGAAACTACAATCAAAGAATAAAAGAAAATATTAAAAGAATAAAAAGATTGCCTAAAATTAAAGGTATAAAAGAAATTTTATATCCAGGTCAAAATAAATTTAGACGCTATAAAAAAAATATTAATAAAAAGATAAATATTCCAGCAAATATTGTTGAAGACTTAAAAAAATTAAATGCTTAATAAACAAGTATTAATAAATATTTTTAAGAAATTGCTTGAAGAAGCTAAAAACTCATATGATGAATTTAATTTAGCGGATGGGAAGATTGGTGATGGTGACTTAGGAGTTACAATTTTGCATGGATTAGAAGAAGTAAATAATAATATAGATAAATTTAATGAAGATTTAGGTTCAAATTTTATGATTTGTTCACAAGCTTTTGTTAAAAAATCAGGATCTAGTTTTGGTACCTTAATTGCTTTTTCTTTTATAAATATTTCAAAAAATTTAAAAGGAAAGACTGAATGCAATCATGATGATATTATATTTATTTTTGAAACTGCACTAAAAACAATTCTTGAAAGAGGAAAAGCTAATTTAGGCGATAAAACAATCGCAGATAGCTTAGATTTAATAGTAAAAGAACTTAAAAGTAATCAAGATTATTCATATGTATTTAAATCTGCAACTAAACAAGCTCTAGAAGATTTTAAAGGAAGAAAAATAAAAATTGGAAGAGCAAGAATGTTTGAAGACAAAACTAAAGATTTGGATGATCCTGGAATGTTTGCATTAAATAGGTTAACCAAAGCTTTTTAGGGCATTTCGCAACAGAACGTCTCAGTGACAATCATTAATATTTTTTATTTAAAATTATGAATTATTTAAAGTTATCGAAAGGAATATTATGAAAAAATTAATAACTGTATTGATGTTGGTGTTTTTTACTAGTTCAGTTTATGCGGGGTCTTGTCCAAAGATGGCTGGAAAGATTGATGGTAAAATTAAAAAAGCACAGGAATTAAGAGATGACGGTATGAAAGCTCATGAATTAGGCGATCATGCAAAATCAGAAAAATTACTTAAACAAGCTCTTGCACTTTTTAAAAAGTCAATTTATTAAAAATTATTGAGTATAGGACACCTGGCAACAGCGCGCTTCTTAGTGTAAAGTAAATGTTACGAAAGGATTCGTTATGGAAGTTTTAATTGTTGTTGCAGTACTTTATTATTTAATGAATTAATAAATTTGGGGTTTGGGGGCACCTCGCAACAGAACGCCCCTACACTAAATTAATTTGTAGGTTTAAAAATTAAACAAAGACCGTTATTACAAAATCTTTTACCATTTTCATCAGGACCATCTTCAAATACATGCCCGTGATGAGCTCCACATTTTGCACAATGATATTCTACTCTTTTCATTCCAAATGAGTAATCAATTTTAGTTTTAAATGCCCCAGGAAGAGCCTCAGTAAATGATGGCCAGCCTGTTCCACTATCATATTTTGAGTTAGAACTAAATAATTTAGCATCACAATTTGCACAGTGATAAAATCCATCCCTTTTTTCATGAAGTAAAGAGCTTGTAAATGGACGTTCAGTACCCTCATTAAAAAGTATATTTTTTTGTTCGTTAGTCAGATTTTGATTTATTATTTTTTTTGTAGCTGAATATAAAAATTTGTATGGCAGCAATAAAAAAGAAAGTACTGATGTACTAAATAATTTTAGAAATTTTCTTCTCACAATTTCAAAGATACAATTTTTCATATGAAATTACAATGAGCCCCATTGACACAATATAATTTTCATATATTTAATTTCTAAATTATGAAATTAAAAACAAATAATAAAGCACCTAACTTTAAACTTCCAAGTACAGATGGAAGTATTTTTGAATTAAATAAAAATAAAAAAAAAAATATAATTTTGTACTTTTATCCTAAAGATGATACTCCAGGATGTACACTTGAATCTAAGGATTTTAGTAAATTAAATAGTTTAATTAAAAAAAATAAAACTGTTGTTTTAGGTATTTCAAAAGACAGTATTGAAAGTCATTTAAAATTTAAAAAAAAATATAAATTAAAATTTGATTTACTTTCTGATGAAAAAATAAATGTAATAAAGAAATATGGTGTTTGGGGTAAAAAATCTTTTTTGGGAAAAAGTTATATGGGCATTGTTAGAACAACATTCCTAATAAATTCAAAAGGTAAAATACATAAGATATGGTCAAACGTAAGAGTAAAAGATCATGCTAAAGAAGTTTATGAGGAAATAAAAAATATAAAATGAAAAAATATATAAAATACACTATTTATTTAATAATTTATTTAGCAATAGTTTTTATTCTAGCAGTTTTTTTCGTCAAAAATGGAATAACTTTATTATAACTTTTATCGGTTAAATCAGCTGTATAAGTGCGACAATCATTTTATTTTTAATTTTTAATTAATCTCTACAAGTACAATTACAATGGCAAAAAAAATATTAAAGAAAAATGAAAGTATAGCTTCTTTTTTTGTTAGAAAAATTTTTAAATATTACTATGCTTTTTTTTGGATATTGCTAATTCTTTACTTACTTTTAAAAAATAAATTCTAATTTATTATCTGATTTTTTTTTTTATTTTAAGACCTAATTTATCACTATGGCGTAATCTTAAAACTACGATCGCACCAGCAATTAGTAATATAGCAACAGCTTCGTAAACTAATCCTGTTGGATCCATTTCTTTTCCCTGAAGTATAATAAATCTTGATAAAGCAGTGATTGCTATCAATAAAGGTAAAGTAATACTAATAGATTGTTCATCCCAAAAAACTCTTACCATCGCTAACACCTCTAAGTAAAGAAACATTAATAGCAAATCAGCTAAAGTAACCGATTTATTAATAAACATAGTTTTAATTTCTATACCAACTGCAATAACAGTGCTTACAAGTATAACTGTTAGCAAAACAAACTGAAGGTTCTTAGTAATTTTTTCCATTAATTTATATAATTAAAAAACTATCTTTAACCAATTATTTAAGTTGTTCTAATGCAACAAAATGTCCTCCCTTTATTTATGGTGCTAGCAGTAAGAATTTTTAATTTTTCCAATCAATACTAAACATTGACTCATTTCTTCTCAGGGGAGGAAGCGTAAAAGGACTGTTGTAAGTTGCTCTAATAGCAGAACCTTTTATTGAAATGTTATCATCCAGAAGTTTTTGTTTAAGAATTTGATGATGTTTTTCAAAATTTTTATCTGACGATCTTCCAGAAAATTGTAATACTGCAAAATATCCTTCGGGAATTATTGTAACTTCAAGATTTGGATTGTTAGGAATTGGAGTTGTTTCTTTGTTAAATTTTGAAGGAAGATAAAATTGCATAAACATTTCTCCGTCTTTTTGTGTTTGAGTAACTGGAATTGTCATTGCTATTTTTTCAGATTTTTTATTTTGTCCAGAAATATAATTAAAAAGTTGTCGAAATCTACTATCGTCACCTTTATTTGTAACTTGCACAACTAATCTATCTGAATAATAACGTACTTCATAAATATCATTTTTTTGTACTACATCGTATGATGCTTCTTCGTTTGCCATAGTAAAAGAATATGGTAAAATTAAAAATAGGTAAACTATAAAACTAAATAATATTATTGTTTTTTTCATAGTATTTTAAATTTTGGAAATCCATTCTTTTTTTTTATTGTCTTTCAAAAAAGAAGATTTAAATGAATTTATAAGTAGTGTTTTTATTTGTTCATGCGAAAGATCCAAAGCTTCTTGAATTTCAATAAAATTTTTATTTAAGTATCCTCCAAAATAAGCTGGGTCATCTGAGTTTATCATTACCATCAATTTTTTTTCTAACATTTTTTTTAAATTATGCTCTTTTAAAGAATTGAAAACTCGTAATTTAATATTTGAAAGAGGACAAACTGTTAAAGGGATTTGACTTTTTGATAATATTTCAACCAACTTTTCATCTTTGAGGCACTGAACACCATGATCAATTCTATGAACATTTAAAAGATTTAAAGCCTCCCAAATGTATTCTGGGGGACCTTCTTCACCTGCATGAGCAACTGTAATGAACTCATTCTCTAATGCTTTTTTAAATAATTTTTCAAACTTTTTAGGAGGGTTACCTTTTTCAGATGAGTCTAATCCAACTCCAAAAATCTTGTCTTTATGTCTTAAAGCTTTATCTAAAGTTTTAAAACATTCTTCCTCATTTAAATGTCGTAAAAAGCACATTATTATTTTAAAACTTAAACCAAATTCTTTTTCACCTTTTTTAAAAGCATTAAAAATTCCATTTATAACTTTATCAAAGTCTATTCCTCTATCTGTGTGTGTTTGTGGATCAAAAAAAATTTCGGTATGTACTATGTTGTTTTCTTTGCATTTTAATATGTAAGCCCATGTAAGATCAAAAAAATCTTGTTCTTCAACTAATACTTTAGCTCCTTCATAGTAAATTTTTAAAAAAGAATCTAAATTGCTAAAATTATACGCTTCTTTTACATCATCAATATTTTTAAATGGGATTTCTACATTGTTTCTTTTTGCCAAAAAAAACATAAGTTCAGGTTCCAATGTACCTTCAATATGCAAATGCAGTTCAGCTTTAGGTGATTTTTTTATAAATTCTTTTAAATTCATAAAATTTTTGAAAAATCCTTAATATCTTTTATTAACAAATCTGGTTGCTCTAAAGCTGCAAAATGTCCACCCTTTGGCATCTCTGTCCATTTTTTAATATTATAAATTCTTTCAACATAAGATCTTGGAGCCCATTCTAAATACTCTTTTGGAAACAAAGCTACTGCTGTTGGAACTTTTAAAGGAAGATGATCTTTAGGAAGAGATCTTCCACCCTCTTCTCTTCTTCCGTAATAAATCCAAGAAGCTGTATTAAATGTTTTAGTTACTAAATAAACCATGATGTTTGATAATAAAATATCTTTTGAATAAACACTTTCAATATCTCCATTTTTTAAATCTGACCAACCTCTCATTTTTTCAATTATCCAAGCAGCAACCCCTACAGGACTATCCATCATAGCATAACTTAATGTTTGTGGTTTTGTAGCTTGTTGTGTTCTATAACCATCTTCAATTCTTTGTTCTTTTCTAAATCTATCTTGCCATTCTTTTTCTTCTTTTGTTTGAGGTCCATCTGGATGGCGAATAATTAAAATATTAATATGAATGCCTAATAAATTTTTTGGAAAATCATATGCAAGCCATGTACATATTGTTCCACCAAAATCTCCTCCTTGGGAGATATATTTTTTATATCCTAAAGCCTCTGTCATTAATGAGTTAATTATAGCTGCCATTTTTCTTGGGCCAATAGGTCTAGAAGGACGTCCTGAAAATCCATAACCTGGTAAAGATGGAACAACAACATCAAACCCATCATCTTCTTTACCTCCATATTTTTCAGGATGAGCTAGCTGATCAATGATGTGTAAAAATTCAATTATAGAACCAGGCCAACCGTGATTTAGCAATAATGGTTTTGGATTCGATCCACTTCCTTTTTCATGAATGAAATGAATATCAATTCCATCAATATTTTTTTTAAAATTTTTATATTTATTTATTTCTGCTTCTGTTTTTTTCCAATCATATTCTTCAATCCAATATTTTGAAAATTTCTTCATATAATCTAAGTTAGTTCCATAATCCCATCCCCCATCATCTGGCATTTCATGCCATTCATAATTTTTCACTTTTGAATATATATTTTGAAGATTTTTTTCAGATATTTCTACTTTAAAGGATTTTATCATTTTATTAGTATATATATTTTTAAAATTAAAATATAAAAATACTTATGAAAAAAATAATCAACAATCCTGCTAATTTTGTAGAAGAATCAATTGATGGACTTATTAAATCTCATCCTGATATTTATGCAATGGCTAAAGATAACAATAGAGTTATTACTAGAGCCAATAAAGGATCGAATAAAGTTGGTATAGTAACAGGTGGTGGATCTGGTCATTTACCCGTGTTTACTGGATATGTTGGTAAAGGATTTTTAGATGCCTGTGCTGTCGGATCTGTATTTGCGTCTCCTTCTGTAGAGCAAATGGTTTCAGCTATAAAAAATGCAAATAATGGTAATGGTGTTTTGTGTGTCATAGGAAATTATGGTGGTGATGTAATGAATTTTGAGATGGCTTGTGAAATGGTGGAAGCCGAAGGAATTAAAACAAAAAAAGTGATTGTTGCTGATGATATAGCAAGTGCAAGTGAAGTCGAAAAAGAAAAACGTAGAGGAATTGCTGGTATGATTTTTGTTTTTAAAATTGCAGGAGCAATAGCTGAAACTGGAGTATCTCTTGATGATGTTTTTAAAACTGCTACAGAAGTTAATAACAATATTAGAACACTTGGAGTAGCTTTGTCACCTTGTATATTGCCAGAAGCTGGTAAACCTACCTTTGAAATTAATGATGATGAAATAGAGATTGGTATGGGAATACATGGTGAACCAGGAATTAAAAGAGAAAAATTAAGACCTGCAAATGATTTAGTTGATGATCTTTATAAAAGAATTATGGAAGATTCAAAATTACAATCTAACGACAATATTGCTATAATGATAAATAGTTTAGGTGCTACACCTTTGGAGGAATTGTATATTGTATCAAGAAGAGTAAATGAAAATTTAAAAAATTCAAAAATAAATAATGTTAAAACATATGTTGGAAGATATGCAACTTCAATGGAAATGGCTGGTCTGTCTATTACAACATTAAAATTAAATAATAATTTAAAAAAATATCTTTTAGCAAATAGCAGTTGTCCGTTCTGGAATAATTAAATATTTTTTATTATGGTGGGCTGCCGCCTTCACCTGGTCCGCCTGGTCCGCCACCTGGGTTTCCTGGGTCGTATCCACCTGGTCCGTCTGGTCCTGCGCCTCCTGGACCCATTTCACCAATACCACCAGGGCCTCCTGGACCACCTAAATCACCTAAACCACCTGGACCACCTGGACCGCCCATGCCGCCCATGCCGCCCATATCTCCTGGACCACCTTCCATGCCCATGCCGCCCATTCCTGGTCCTGCTGGTCCTCCGGACATTGCTCCAGCCATAGCTCCACCCATGGCTCCTGTCATTCCTTCTTCCATTGCACCACCCATGGCTTGGCCCATGGCACCTTCACCCATGCCACCAACTCCCATTGCTGCTCCCATTGCATGTGAGCCCATTGCCGATGCGGCTGCACCTTGTGCAGACATTGCAGCTCCCATTGCTGCGCCTGCTAAACCTGCTCCAGATTCATTAGCAGCCATAGCAGCTCCTGCTGCAGATCCTATTGCTGCTTCTGGTGAAAGACCTGTTCCCATTGCTGCAGAAACTTGTCCTAAATTCATTCCACCTTCCACCATACTACCTGTCATAGCTGCCATATCTTCCGCTGATGTAGCGTTACTTCCTAATACATCTCCTAA
>CACAHI010000027.1 GCA_902532225.1 uncultured Pelagibacteraceae bacterium | reverse complement strand
AATACAGCACCAGAAGTTACTAATTTTTATATTTTACACGAAGGAATGCTTGGAGTTTTTGACGATCAGTTAGTTGAAGAGGATTATGACGATATTGAAGAAAAAAAATATACTTTTAATGCAACTTCTGGCTGGCTTGGAATTACTGATAAGTATTGGATTGCAAGTTTAATTCCAGAAAAAAATAAAAGTTTTAGAGCAGATTTTGATTACAAAAATAAATTTAGAACAAGTTTTATTGAAACTGAACCATTGGAAGTTGGAGAAAAAGAAAAAATAACTAATAAAATAAATATCATTGTTGCTGCTAAAGAAGTTAGTGTTATTGATGGTTATGCTGAAAAATTAAAAATTAGCAAATATGATCTAGCTATTGATTGGGGTTGGTTTTATTTTATTGTTAAGCCACTTTTTTTTGCAATTGACTACTTTTTTAAAATTACAGGCAATTTTGGTATTGCAATAGTTCTTATTACGATATGTGTTAGGGTAGTATTTTTTCCTTTAGCTAACTATTCCTTTAGATCAATGGCAAAAATGAAAATATTACAGCCTGAAATGGCAAGGCTGAAAGAACTTCATAAAAATGATAAAATGAAACTTCAACAAGAAATTATGTCACTTTATAAAAAAGAAAAAGTGAATCCTCTGTCTGGCTGTCTTCCTATATTAATCCAAATACCTTTTTTCTTTGCAATCTATAAAATGCTGTTTGTTACAATTGAAATGAGACATCAGCCTTTTTTTGGATGGATTAAAGACTTATCAGAAAGAGATCCGACTTCTATTTTTAACTTGTTTGGAATAATTCCCTGGGATCCGCCATCTTTTTTGATAATAGGCGCTTGGCCTTGCTTAATGGGTGTAACAATGTACTTTCAGCAAAAATTAAATCCTGCACCGCCTGATCCTGTGCAGCAAAAAATTTTTATGTTCTTTCCTTTATTTTTAACGGTAATTTTAGCTCCTTTCCCGTCAGGTCTAGTAATTTATTGGACAGTTAATAATATACTCACAATGGCTCAACAAGTGGTCATAATGAAAAGAACTACAGTAAAAACTAAATAACAATTCCTGTTAAAATGAATTTAGAAAAAATACTTCCTTTAGATGGTCCAAATAATGATGAAATTCAAAAATACATCAATAAGTACCGAGGAGAAATAATCGTTATTAAATGTGGAGGTTCTGTTTTAACTGATCAAAAGTTATTTAATCAATTTATACAAGATGTTTCAATTCTAAATAAATTAGGCCTTAGTATTTGTTTAATACATGGTGGTGGAATTTTTATAAGTAAAAAATTAGAAGAAAAAAATATATCTAATAAGTTTATAAATGGTCTAAGAATTACAAATGAAGAAACTATAAAAATTGTTGAAGAAGCATTAGTAGAGTTAAATTTAGAAATAATTAATAATTTAAAAAGTAAAAATTGCTACTCTCAATCTATTACGACAAAAAATAAATTAATTACTGTTGAACCAAAAAACAAAGAATTAGGTTTTGTTGGCGACCCCAAGTGTGTAAATAAAGATATTTTGATAAAAATTTTAAAAAAAAATGAAGTACCGGTAATTTTACCCATGGGAGTAGGAAAAGATGAAAAAATATATAATATTAACGCAGATATTGCTGCTGGATTTATAGCAAAAAATCTAAAATCAAGAAGACTTCTTTTGATGACTGATGTTGACGGCGTTTTAGACAGAAATAAATCATTAATACCAGAAATAAATTCTGAAAAAGCAAAAGAAATGATTGATCAAGGAACAATAACAGGTGGAATGATACCAAAAATAAATACATGTTTAGATGCTGTTAAAAATGGTGTTACAGGAGTCGTAATTGTTGACGGAAGAAAAAATCATTCAATTTTATTTGAACTATTTTCAGATATAGGCTCTGGAACTCTTATTAGAAAGTAATGAATCTCAAAAATATAAAATATATTATTCTGGATATGGACGGCTGTTGCTATCATCCTAGATATTTGAGGACTCTATTTGGACAAGTAAGTTCGAGAATGACTGATTTTATATCACTTAAACTTGGCATTGAAAAAGACAAAGCAAAAGAAATTCAACAAGAATATTTTTATAAGTATGATACTTCATTAAATGGATTAATGAAAAATTACTCAAAATTGGTTGATCCACATGAGTTTCTTAAATATGTGCACGATATCAATTATGATTGTCTTGAAAAAGATATGGCCCTTAGAGAAGAGCTGTTAAAATTAGATGTAAAAACTTATTGTGCAACTAATGGAAGCAAAGAACATGCAATTAATTGTATGAAAAAAATAGGAATTGATGATTTATTTGAGGGTAAAATTATGGATATAGTAGATTTTAATTTTAAACCAAAGCCAAACCCTGAGTCACTTTATTTAATGTGTAAAAAATTTCAAATTCCAACAAATCAAGAAACTCTCTATATAGAAGATATAGCTAAAAACCTATCCTCGGAGGCTGCGAAAGACATGGTAAAAGTTTGGTTTACCAACGACCAACCTATTAATGACATAGACAAATATAAACATCTAATTCAATATAAAATTGATAATCTTGCTTTATTTTTAAAAAAAATAAGGTTATTAAAAGAGGCAAAATATTATGAGTGATATTGAAAAAATTATTAATGATGCTTGGGAAAATAAAGATCAAGTAAATCAAAATTCGGATAAGATTTTAAAAGATACGATCAACCAAATTATTGATGGATTAGATAGTGGTAAATTAAGAGTTGCAGAAAAAAGAAATGGTGAATGGATTACTCATCAACATATAAAAAAAGCCATAATGCTTAGTTTCAGAATTTACCCAATGGAAAATTTAAGTGGACCATATAGTAGTTGGTATGACAAAGAACATTTGTTAAAGGGTAAAACAGCTGGGTGGACTAAACAAGATCACGAAAAAGCTGGATTTAGAATGGTTCCAAATTCTCCAGTTAGAAGAGGATCTTTTATTGGAAAAAATGTTGTCCTGATGCCGTGTTATGTAAACATTGGCGCTTATATTGACGAAGGTACAATGATTGATACTTTTGCAAGAGCTGGCAGCTGTTGTCAAATTGGAAAAAACTGTCACATTTCAGCTGGTACAGGTGTGGGTGGAGTTTTAGAGCCTGCACAAGCCTTACCAACAATTATAGAAGATAATGTATTTCTTGGGGCAATGTCCGAGGTAGTTGAAGGAGTTATAGTTGGAGAAGGTTCTGTATTAAGTATGGGAATGTATATTGGGCAATCTACGAAAATTGTTAACAGAAAAAGTGGAGAGATAAGTTATGGAAAAATACCTCCATATTCAGTAGTAGTACCGGGTTCTTTACCAGACAAAAATAATCCTTCGGCACCATCATTGTCATGTGCAGTAATTATTAAACAAGTTGACGAAAAAACTAGATCTAAAACCTCTATCAATGATCTTTTAAGAGAATAGATTAATGAAAACTTATAATGAATTAAAATTAGCCAAAGAGCTAATAAGATTTCCAACAGTTAAAACTGAGGATAAAGGTATAATGAAATTTTTATCCAGAAAATTATCCTCAATAGGTTTTAAATGTAAAATTATAAAATCAAAAGGAACAGGGCGAAAACCTGCTTTAAATTTGTATGCAAAATTAGGTAATTCAAAACCTCATATAAATTTTTTAGGACACACTGATGTAGTTGCTAACCTTAATAATTGGAAAATTCCACCATTTAAAGGTGTCATAAGAAAAGGATACTTAAACGGCAGGGGGTCTCAAGATATGAAAGGTGGGATAGCTTGCTTTATAAGTGCAGTTAGTAATTTTATTAAAGATAAAAAATTTAAAGGATCTATTTCAATTATTATCGCCGCAGATGAAGAGACAACTGGTTTGGGAACACCAGCAGTAATTAAATATCTTAAAAGAAGAGGTGAAAAAATTGATTTTTCAATTATTGCAGAACCATCTTCAAGTCGATCCGTAGGCGATGAGATAAGAATTGGAAGGCGTGGTTCTATGAATGGAACAATAACTGTATATGGAAAAAGTGGTCACTCAGCATTTTATGGATCATATATCAATCCATGCACAGCTCTAGCTAAAATAATTACAAAATTAAAAAATATATCTCTAGACAATGGTACAAAATTTATGCCTCCATCCAATTTAGAATTTACAAAGATGAATGTGGAAAACTTGTCAGAAAATGTGGTACCGCAATCTGCAAGTGCAAACTTTAATATAAGATTTAATTCAAAACATAAGTCTTCCTCTTTAAAGAAAAAGGTAAATAAAATAATTAATACAGTTGCAAAAAAAGAAAAATGTAAAACTAGAATAGAATATAGAGTTAGTGGTGAAGCTTTTTATACTCGCCCTAATAAAGAAATATACATGGTAAAAAAAATCGTAAAAAAAATCACAGGAAATTCATCAAAATTAAACTGTAGAGGTGGAACAAGTGACAGCCGATTTTTGGGTTCAATTCCAAGGCTAGAATTGGGATTGAGAAATAATACTATTCATATGGTTGATGAAAGAACATCAATTTCAGATTTGAAAAAATTGACTAAAATATATTATAATATTTTAGAAAATTATTTTTAAATGAAAACAGCTATTATTACATCAAGATCCTCACTAAATCATAATACTGGATCTGGACATCCTGAGAGTGTTTCTAGAGTTACGTCAATAGTTGAAACATTAAAAAAGAATAAAAAATTAATTTGGAAAAGTCCAGCTAACTTCAATAAAGATATTATAAAGAAAACACATTCTTCTAATTACATAGATGCTATTGAAAACTCCTTTCCAAAGGAAGGGCTAACTTTTTTGGACGGTGACACAGTTGTCTCGCCTGGAAGTAAAGATGCAACTTTTGATGCAGTAGGTTCAATAATAACAGCGATTGATGGAGTTGAAAATAAAGAGTTTAATGCAGCCCACTGCGTAACTCGACCACCAGGACACCATGCAGAAAAAAATAAAGCCATGGGCTTTTGTGTAATAAATAATATTAGTGTGGCTGCAAACTATTTAATTTCTAAATATAAATATAAAAGAGTTGCAGTTTTGGATTGGGACTGTCACTTTGGAAATGGAACCTATGATATTCTTAAATCTAATGAGAATATTTTTTTCTCTAGCTTACACCAATATCCATACTACCCAGGAGGTGGAGCAGAAGATGAAAGAGGTGATCATAATAATGCTCTAAATATTCCATTACCTGCAGGCACAAGCTCTAGAGAATATTTTGATGCTTACGAGCATATGCTTAAAAGATTAAAAGAATTTAGACCTGAGTATATATTAATGTCGGCGGGCTTTGATGCACACCGTCTTGATCCATTATGTCAGCTAAATTTAGAGTCTAAAGACTATTATGAAATAACCAGAAGAGCTTTAGAAAGTACAAAAGATTTTTGTAATGGAAAAGTTGTTTCTATTTTAGAGGGAGGTTATGACCTTAAAGCCTTGGCTGAAAGTGCAAATGAACATGTAAATGCACTTTTAGAATTTAATAATTAATGATATCCTGAGAATTAAATGAGCATAATAACTGATATATTTTTACCTTTAGCTTTGGCATTTATTATGTTTGCTCTGGGCTTGGGACTTACTGGGCTAGATTTTATAAGAGTTATCAAACAACCAAAAGATTTTTTTGTAGGAGCTATAAGTCAAATTATTCTACTCCCAGTCATTGCTTTCATCTTAATTTCTATTTGGCCAGTATCACCTGAATTAGCAATAGGCGTAATGATCATTGCTGCTGCACCTGGTGGAGTTACTTCAAACATACTAACATCCTTCGCAAAAGGAGATGTTGCCCTTTCGGTATCACTTACAGCAATAATTAGTTTGCTGTGCGTTGTGACAGTACCTTTTATTATAGTAACTTCTTTAAGCCTATTAGGTTTAGATAATATAACTCAAAATATTTCACTAACTAGTATGGCAATTAGTATGTTTTTAATTGTTACAGTTCCTGTAGTTATTGGAATGGTATTTAGAAAATTTGCATCAAACCTAGCATTAAAATTTGAACCAATCGCTAAAAAAATTTCTATGGTATTATTTGTGATTGTCTTGTTAGGCGCTATTTTAGCAGAAAAAGATAATATCGTTTCGTATTTTGCTGACGCAGGATTGATAACATTGGTTTTAAACGTTGTGATAATGATCGCTGCTTTTTATATTGCACAATTATTTGGTACGGGTAACTCTCAAAAAAAATCTATTGCTATAGAATGTGGTTTGCAAAATGGGACCTTGGCGATATTTGTTGGGACAGCTTTATTTGGGGGTGGAACTTATGTAGTGCCCGCGGCAACATATAGCTTAATAATGTTTATAACTTCTTTATTTTTTGTTTTTTTAGTTAAAAAAATATAATAATAAATCTTTCAAAATTATGAAACTTTATCGTATAAAAAAATCTAATATTGATAATAAAGGCCGCGGTCTTTATGCAACAAAAAATATTAAAGAAGGTACAAAAATAATAGACTACATAGGAAAAATTATTACCAATAAACAAGTCGAACAATCTGACAAATATGACAATAAAAAACCAATTTATCTATTTACCTTAAATAATAGATTTACTTTGGATGGTGATTTTGCTTATAACGTTGCAGGGCTGGTAAATCATAGTTGCGATGCAAATGCTCAATATGATGGAAAAGGTCTTAAAGTTTGGATCACATCTTCAAGAAATATAAAAAAGGGGGAAGAAATTACTTGTGATTACGGCTTTAGTTTTGATAAACAAGATTATCGACAGTTTCCTTGTAAATGTCGTGCAAAAAATTGTTGTGGTTACATAATCCGAGAAGAGTCAAGGTGGCGACTAAATAAAAAATTTGCAATGAGTAATAAAAAAAAATCAATAAATAACTTTTTCTAGATATAATCCGTCTGACACAGCTGGGGGAGCACATCTGCTTCTATTTTTTGCTTTAAAAGCACTTTTAAAATCTTCTAGACTCCATTTTGCTTCTCCTAATAATTTTAAACACCCAACCATTGATCTAACTTGGTTTCTTAAAAAACTATTAGATCTAAAATTGAATATAATTTTATCTTTAGATTTTTTAATTGTTGCTTTTTTTATATTTCTAATTGAACTTTTTGAATAACAGTTAGAAGCTCTAAATGTAGAAAAATCATGTGTTCCTACTAATTTTTTTGCTCCTTTTTTCATTACTTTAATATTTAATTTTTTTCTTATATGCCAAACTTTATTTTTATCTATTGATGGGGGTGATGCTCTGTTTAAAATTATATATTTATAAATTCTTTCTTTTGCTGAATATCTAGCATGAAAGTTGCCATTTTTTTTTTTAATATCTAATATTGATATGTTTTTTGGATTTAAAAAAAAATTTAAAGATTTTATTTTTTTTTTAATATCTAGTATTTTAATTTCAGAGTCAAAATGTGCTGATTGCTCAACTGC
>CACAHI010000026.1 GCA_902532225.1 uncultured Pelagibacteraceae bacterium | reverse complement strand
TTAAATCATAACTTATAAAAGATATTTCGTCTGGATAAGAAAAATAATTTTTTTTGTATTCTTCCACAAATTCTTTAAATAATTCTTTATTAACTGATGGAAAATATATTGGATGTAAAGATGAAAGATCAATTAGTGATTTATCAAACCATTGATTCAAAGTTGTTAAATAAATTTTTTTTGGGTTTACATCAGTATAAAGAAGCGATGTTAATACACTTTTCAATCCTTCATTAAAATCTGCTATCAGTATCGAGTCATATCCAATTTTTCCTAGAGTATCCCTTTTTTCTAATTTTTTAATTAAATTTGAATTTTTTTCTTCATCTTCTTTTTTTAATCTTTCTATTTCACTTTCTAAATTTCTTTTTCTTTCTTTATATTTTGTAACTTCTTCTATTTGTTTTGTTAGTTTTGTTGGGTTTATGTTATAAAAATATACTCTTTTAGATTTAATTTTACTTTTTGTAATTGCTTCATCTATTTCTTTTCTAAAGTTTGATTCTGGAACAAGAATTAATAAGTTTTCTACTTCTTTACTTTTTAAAAATTCATTCATAGTTTGCAGTTGTGATACTGCATTAATTCCACCAGCAATAACATTTTTTGGGTTTTCAATAATTTTGTTTGTGAATGATAAAAAAGTAACACCTTCGATTTTGTGTAAATTTTTTAAGTTTTCGTTAAACACAGGCCCTATTATAATCTTAACTCCTTTATTTTTAAGTTCTTGTGCAGCCAGTAGAGCAGAGTATGGATTATTTTTTGTATCTTTTGGGATTACCACTATTCTCTCGTCATTGATTTTATTTATTGCTAGTAAAGATGCTTTAATAATACTCTTTCCTAGTGCTTCATTTTTTCCACTTAAAGGTACGAGCAAACCAATTTTTATTGCATCATCAGAAAATGCTTTAAAACATAAAAAAACTATATTTAATAAAATAACTATTTTTAAAATCAGTATTTTTTTCATATGAAACATACTAATATACACAATAATTTAATGAAAGAAGCATCAAGAAAAACTAACTTAATTTCCCCAGGTTTATATATTGTTTCTACACCTATTGGAAATTTAAAAGATATTACATACAGAGCAATAGAAATTTTAAATAAATCAGATTTAATTTTATGCGAAGATACCAGAGTTTCACAAAAAATATTAAATTATTATAAAATTCAAACTCAATTAATTTCAAACCATAAATTTAATGAAAAAAAAAATGTAGAGAAAGCAATATTAGAGCTTCAAAATTCAAAAATTGTTTCATTAATATCTGACGCAGGAACTCCAGCCATATCTGATCCAGGAAAAATTATTATAAATGAATGTATAAAAAAGAATATTAAAATTTATCCAATACCTGGTCCATCCGCAGTAACAACAGCTGTTTCAGTTTCTGGATTTAGTGATAAATATTTTTTCTACGGTTTTTTACCTTCAACTTTAAACGAAACAGAAAAAGTTTTTAATTTATTATCAAACCTTGAATCAAGTATTGTTTTTTTTATTTCATCAAAAAAAATTAATAAAATAATTGAAAAATTGAAAACTTTTTTTTCTGGAAGGAATATTGTAATTTGTAGAGAATTAACCAAACTCTATGAAGAAATAATTAGATTACCCATTAGTGAAATTAAGCCTTTTAAGACTTTGTTAAAAGGAGAGTTAACTATAGTAATTTCAGAAAAAAATTCAAAAATGAAATCGAAAAACCTAGACGAATCAGATAAAAAAATAATTAAAAAATTATTAAAAAAAATGTCAGTAAAAGATATTGTAAAGCTGCTCACAAAAAATAAAAATATTTCAAAGAAAAAAATATATGAATATTATTTATCCTTAAAATGAAAAAAATATTTTTTTTTATAATAACTGCTATATTAATTGTTTCTTTAAATAGTTGTGTTGGTGTTGGATCTAGAGGTGTTTTTGGAACCGGAGTAAGCGTAGCTTTTGATCCAAGAACAGTTGGTACACAAATTGATGACTCGATTATGCAAAAAAATCTTATGTCCAAATTATTACTGAGAGATAAAAGTTATCTTTTATCTGTAAAAGCAAAAGTACTAGATGGTAGAATATTTATGACTGGAAAAGTGGAGGACCCGGAAGAAAAATTACAAATAACAAAATTAGCTTGGGAAACTAAAGGTGTAAGATCAGTTAGAAATGATGTTAAGATAAAAGAAGAGTTTAACTTTAAGCAATCTGCAAAAGATCTTTTGATTACTTCACAATTAAGAACAGCAATAATTGTCAATAAAAATATTAAATCATCTAATTATAATATTGATACTTATAAGAAAAAAATATTTGTTTATGGTATTGCTCAAAACAAAAATGAACGAGACTTAGTTCTTAAAGAGGCAAAGCAAATATTAGATGTTAAAAATGTAGTCGCAAGTATTTTGCTAGTTGAAGATTTAAGAATTCAAAAAGATTAATTATTTTTATTATAGTTTATAACTCCAGCTGAATAAGCGGCTACAGATGCTAGGTTAAGAATATCCGAAGTAGATGATCTTAATGGTGCAATCTCAATAGCTTGACCCAAACCAACAAGTAGTGGACCTATTACTTTAGCACCACCTAAAGTTTTCATTGTTTTATATGTTATAGCAGCACTATGTTGCCCTGGCATAATTAATACATTTGCATTACCAACAATATCTGAAAAGGGATATAAATCTTTATATATATCATCAAGAGCAACATCTGGCTGCATATCTCCATCAAATTTAAAATTTACATTTCTATTTTTTAAAATATCAACAGCATCTCTAATATGTTTTGTCCTACTAGTAATTGGTTGTCCAAAAGTTGAGTGAGATAAAAAAGCAATTTTTGGATCAAAACCAAAAAGTCTTACTACTCTTGCTGTAGATATAGCTATTTCAGCTAATTGAGATGATGAAGGGTACTCATTTACAGTAGTATCAGCAATAAATACTGTTCTTCCTTTACTAACTACCATATTTAAACCAAACATAATTTCCCCTGGTCTTGGGTCTATGACTTTTTTAATTTTTTGAAGTGATTGTGAATATCTTCTAGTATTACCAGTAACCATAGCATCTGCGTCACCAGTAGCAACCATAGATGCTCCCCAAATTACTCTATCGTTTCTAACCATTCTATCACAATCTCTTTCAAGCATTCCTTGGTTTCTGTGAAGTTTCTTAAATAAATATTTAGAGTACTTTTCTCTCTTTTCTTTTATTGCAGAATTTACTATTTCAATATTAAAATTTTCACTATATCCAATCTCTTTTAATCTTTCTTTCACGACTTTTTCTTTGGCAACTATTATTGGGATTCCTAATCCACTATTTTTAAAAGCAATTGCAGCTTTAAGTGTGTTTTCATCTTCACCATCAACAAATACTACTCTTTTTTGTGTTTTTTTAATTTGTGAATTAATTCCTTGCATTATAGTCACTGAAGGATCTAGCCTTTGTTTTAGTTGGTCAGAGTATATATCAAAATTTTCAATTTTTTTTCTAGCAACCCCACTTTTAATTGCTGCTTTAGCGACCGCAACTGGAATAACACTTATTAGTCTTGGATCGAATGTTGAAGGTATTATATAATCTTTACCATATTTAGGTCTATCACCACCCATCGCAGCGACCACTTCATCAGGAACTCTTTCTCTTGCTAGTGTAGCTATCGCATTAGATGCAGCTAGCTTCATCTCTTCATTAATTGTTTTGGCTCTAACATCTAGAGCTCCTCTAAAAATGTAAGGGAAGCCAATTAAATTATTTACTTGATTTGGATAATCTGATCTTCCAGTTGCTATTATTGCATCATTTCTAACTTCTTCAATTTCTTCGGGTGTAATTTCAGGATCTGGATTGGCACAAGCAAAAATTATAGGATTTTTGGCCATTTTTTTAACCATATTTTTTTTCAACACTCCAGCTTTAGATAGCCCGAGAAAAACATCCGCACCTTTTATAGCATCATCTAATGTGCGGGCTTTTGTTTCTATTGCATGCGAAGATTTCCATTCATTTAAATTTTCTCTTCCTTTGTAAATTACTCCCTTTCTATCCAACATTGTGATATTTTTTTGAGGCACTCCTTTAGTTTTAAAAAGATTTGCACATGCCATAGCAGATGCTCCTGCCCCATTGACTACTATTTTAATTTTTTTTATTTCTCTTTTTGTGATATGAACTGCATTTATTAATGCAGCACAAGTAATTATTGCAGTGCCATGCTGATCATCATGAAAAACTGGAATATCTAAAATTTCTTTTAGTTTGTTTTCAATTATAAAACAATCTGGAGCTGCTATATCTTCTAAATTAATTCCACCAAAACTTTTTGAAAAATTTTTTATAGATTGAATGATTTCCTCTGGATTGTTTGAATCTATTTCTAAATCGATTGAATCTATATCAGCAAATCTTTTAAATAAAACTGCTTTTCCTTCCATTACTGGTTTGGAAGCTATTGCACCTAGGTTACCAAGTCCTAAAATAGCAGAACCATTGCTGATAACTGCTACAAGATTTCCTTTAGTTGTATAATCATAGGCAAGATCAGGATTTTGCGAAATTGCTTTAACTGGAGCTGCAACTCCAGGAGAATATGCTAAAGCCAAATCTCTTTTGGTTGTCATTGGTTTAGATGAAATTATCTCAATCTTTCCAGATTTTTTCCAATTATGAAATTCTAATGCTTCTTTATCTGAATAATGTTCAATTTTATTTTTTTTCATTTTATGTAATTAGATATACAAATAGAGCAAATTTAAGACTAATATGATTTATGAACTTAATTAAGTCAACTGGCACATTCAGTTTATTTACATTGCTAAGTAGAATATTAGGATATTTAAGAGATTTTTTTATCGCAATATACATTGGCTCCGGACCTATTGCTGATGTTTTTTTTGTAGCTTTCAGAATACCCAATACATTCAGAAGATTATTTTCAGAGGGGACTTTTAATGCAGCTTTTATACCCAGCTATACTAATGAAAACTTGAAAAGCAAAAAAGCTGGAAAAATTTTTTCTGATGACGTTTTAAATCTACTTATAGTTTTTCTTTTAATTTTAGTTTTTGTAATTGAAATTTTAATGCCATGGTTTGTGCTTCTAATAGCACCTGGTTTTAAAGAAAATTCTGATAAATTAGAATTAGCAATAAAACTAACTAGGATAACGTTTCCTTTTTTATTATTTGTAAGTTTATCATCATTTTTTTCAGCAATTTTAAATTCGCATAATAAATTTGGAGCAGCATCTGCAGCACCAATTATTTTAAATATATTTTTAATTTTAGTTTTATTTTTTGGAAAATTCGAAAATGAACAATTGGTTTTTAATTTGTCTTATGCTGTTACATTTGCAGGTATTATTCAACTAATATTTTTACTTTTTTTTGTAAAAAAATATTATTCTCCAAAAATAAATTTTAAATTTAAAATTAGCAAAAAGGTTAGGCTATTTTTTAGCAAACTATTACCAAGTATTTTTTCATCAGGAGTAACTCAAATAAATATATTAGTTGGAACTATCATTGCATCTTTTCAAGCAAGTGCAGTTTCTTATCTTTATTACGCAGATAGAATTTACCAAATAAATTTAGCTATTGCAGGAATTGCAATTGGAACAGTTGTTTTACCAAAGTTAAGTGAATATATAAAAAAAAGGAATTTAAAAAAAATTAACTTTATTCAAAATAAATCTTTAGAATTAAGTTTGTTTTTAAGCCTACCTGCTTCTATTGCATTATTGTTTTGCTACAATGAAATTACATCTGCACTATTTGGCTATGGTTCATTTGATCAGGTGAGTGTTAAAAATGCTGGACTTGCATTATATTATTTTTCTTTTGGGCTTCCCGCTTTCGCATTAATCAAAGTTTTTTCAAGTTTTCTTTTTGCTAGGCATGACACCAAAACGCCATTTTATATCTCAATAGTATCTGTTCTAATTAATATAATTATAAGCGTTTCTCTTTTTGGCAAATATGGTTTTATAATTATACCTATATCTACGTCTGTATCTTCATGGTTCAATGCTTTTGTTTTATATATTTATTTAATAAATAAAAAACATTTTATTTTTTTAAAGGATTTTTATTTGTTTCTGATTAAACTATTTTTTTCTTGTACTGTTATGGGTGTAGTTTTTAAAAATTTATTAAATATATTTTCAAATAACTTAGTTTATTCGAGCAATACTAAGTTATTTTATATGATTATAATTGTTCTTATCACATTTGTTGTGTATTTATTTATTTCTATAATCACAAAGGCTTTTAAAATTTCGGATATTAATTTAAAGTATTAATTAAATGAGCAAAAAAATTTTTTCAGGTGTTCAACCAAGTGGCAATCTCCACTTAGGAAATTATATTGGTGCAATTAAAAATTTTGTTGATCTTCAAAATCAAAAAAATAATCAATGCGTTTATTGTGTAGTTGATTTACATGCAATCACAATTAAACAAGATCCAAAAATTTTAAAAGATAGTATAAGAGAAACTACAGCTGCATTTTTAGCAAGTGGAATAGATTCACATAAAAGTATAATATTTAATCAATCACAAGTCTCAGCTCATGCAGAAGGATCATGGATACTTGGTTGTATTGCTAGAATGGGTTGGTTAAATCGAATGACTCAGTTCAAAGAAAAAGCAGGTAAAGATAAAGAAAAAGCTAGTATAGGACTATACATATATCCAATATTAATGGCTGCAGATATTTTATTATATGATGCAACACACGTTCCAGTAGGGGAAGACCAAAAACAACATTTAGAATTATCAAGAGACATTGCTAACAAATTTAATTTAGATTTTAATGTTCCAAACTTTTTTAAAGTTCCAGATCCCTTAATCCAAAAAAATTTTTCAAGAATCATGAGTTTAAAAGATGGTACAAAAAAAATGAGCAAATCCGATCCATCAGATCTAAGCAGAATAAACCTAACTGATACAAAAGAAGAAATTTTAAATAAAATAAAGAAAGCAAAAACAGATACAATGCCTATTCCAAATGAAATAAGCGAACTAAAAAAAAGACCCGAGGTAGAAAATTTGCTTGGGATTTATTCAAGTTTAAATAATCAAACTACTGAAAAAACCATAAATGAATTTAATGGAAAAAATTTTTCAGATTTTAAAGACAATCTTGCTGAACTTGTTGTACAAAAAATTTCTCCAATTTCATTAGAAATTACAAAATTGTTGAAAAATGAGGATTATATTGATCAGATTTTAAAAGAAGGTGCAGAAAAGGCAAATGAACAATCATCTAAGAAAGTAAAAGAAATGAAAAAAATTATTGGTTTTTAAAAAGTACTTTAAAAATTAAAATTATTCACTATATTGAAACTATGTTTGTCCAAACAGAAAATACACCAAACCCTAACGCCTTAAAATTTATACCTGAAAAGAAAGTCTCCAATTTATCAAGTTATGAGATTTCTGATAAATCAAATATCAATAATGAAGCAATTAGAAACATACTTTCAATTAATGGTGTTAAAAGTGTTTTTTTATCTAAAGATTTTTTATCTGTTAACAAAGATGAAAGTATAGACTGGGAAGATTTAAAACACATAATTATCTCATTTATAAATGATCATTATTCTAAAGGTAACAGTATTTTATATGATAAAAATGAAAAAATAGAAAATTCTGATTTAAATGAAATAGAAAAAAAAATAGTAGATATTTTAGAGAAAAAAATTAGACCAGCAGTAGCAAGAGATGGTGGTGATATTAAATTTAAAGAATTTGACAAAGGAGTTGTGAAAGTAGTTTTACAGGGAAGTTGTTCAGGATGTCCCAGCTCAACACTAACTCTTAAAAAA
>CACAHI010000025.1 GCA_902532225.1 uncultured Pelagibacteraceae bacterium | reverse complement strand
TTTAGAAGAATCTTGAATAAGTATAATAATTGTATCATCATTGGGTTCCTCAATAATTTTTAATAGAGCATTTGACGAATTTATATTCAAAAACTCAGCATCATTTATTAAAATTATTTTACTATTATTGATCATGCTGGATTTGTTATTAAACTTAATAATTTCTCTTGCTTTATCAATATCGATAGTTTTTTTTTTATCTTCTAAATTAACAATAAAAGTATTTGGATGAACTGATTCATTAATTAGTATAAAGCTTTTGTTTTTTTCATTAATTTTAAAGTTTTTTTTGTCGTAAGCATGTTCCTCATTTAAAGAAAAAATATAATTAATTAAGTGATACGCAAATGTACATTTTCCTATGCCTTTACGTCCTTTAATTAAAAGTTTATTTGGTAATTTTTTTTTCGACAACATTTCAGTAAAATACATAAATTCTTCATTGTATTCATAGAGTTGTCTTTGATTTTTTGAATTATATGTAAGCATTATTTGTTAAATATTTTATGAACTTTTTTTATAATTATCTTTTCATTTATACTTTTATCAAGATTTGTATCTATTATAGAATATTTATTTAATTTTTTTCTTGCTAATTTAAGATAACCTTTTTGAACATTTTTGTAAAAAATATCACTAAAACTGTCATATCTATTTTTTCTTTTCTCATTTATCCTATTAAATAAATTTTTCTTGTTAATTGTAAGCAAAAATGTATGGGTTATCGCAAGGCCTTCTAGTAAAAAACTGTTGAGACTATTAATTAATTTTAAGTTTAAATTTTGACCATAGTGTTGGTAAGCTATGGTAGAATCTACAAATCTATCTAATATTACTGCTTTTTTTCTTAGATTTTTTTTTATTAAATTAATGTTTTCACTTCTGCTAGCCATATAGAGAAATAAGTCAGTTGTTTCGTTGAAGTTGTTTTTTTTACCAAGTATTATTTTTCTAATTTTTTCTGAATTTTTTGATCCACCGGGTTCTCTTAAAATAATAAATTTAATTTTTTTTTTTTTTAAATAAGCTTTAATTTTATTAATATGATGTGTTTTGCCTGACCCATCAATTCCTTCAAATACAATTAAAGGAAACTTAGACATCACCCCAAATTAGATAGTTTATTGACCTTATTAATCTTGTAAAAATATTAACCTTATCAACTTTTTCGAAAGCCAAAAGATCATGTTCAGACAAAATTTCATTTTTATAATTAATAATTAACTTTCCAATTACGTCATCTTTTTTAATTGGAGCCATAATTGGACCATTATATATTATTTTAGCTTTTAAATATTTTTTTCTAGCTTTTGGAATTGTTTTGTAAATATTATTTTTTGTATAAACTTTAACTTTATTTTTAACACCAAGCCATACATCTAATTCATCAATTGAATTTTCATTTGATGAAATTTTAATTGTATCAAAATTACTTAATCCATATAATAATAATCTCGTCGATTCTTTTGATCTTGAGCTTTTTGTTTTAAATCCACTTCCTACTGCAATAAGTCTTCTATTATTTTTGAATATTGATGAAGCTAAAGAATATTTTTCCACAGCAAGGTATCCGGTTTTAATACCATCGGCACCTAATTTTTTATATAACAAAGGATTTCTATTGCCTTGTGTTATTGGATCACCACCAGTTCTATCCCAAGTAAATTCTTTTTCTTTAAAATATTCATAAAATTCTGGATACTTTTTGATTAGATAGTCTGACATAATCATTATATCTCTAACTGTAGAATAATTATCTGGACTATTAAGTCCTGATGAATTCGAAAAATTAGTATTTGTCATACCAATTTCATTTGCCTTAGATGTCATTAATAAAGCAAACTCTTCTTCCGTACCAGCTATACCTTCGGCTAATGCTACACAAGCATCATTACCGGAAGCTACAATTATACCTTTAAGTAAATTTTCAACACTAACTTCATCACCAACCATTATGAACATAGATGAATAGCCAGCCTGTGATAATCTCCATGCATTTTCTGATATCATAAATTTGTCGGTAAGCTTTAAGTCTCCTTTTTCAATTAATTCAAAAGCAATGATTGAGGTCATAATTTTAGTCATTGAAGCTGGATAAATAGATTGATCTGCATTTTTTTCGAAGAGAATCTCTTTAGATAAGTAATCTTGTAAAATTGCTGTTGAGGCTTTAATTTCAAAATTAGCTTTTGATGGACTTAAAAATAAAATTGAGATTATATAAATTAATAAAATATTTTTCATATTAGTTGTTTTTTAAAATTTCTATATTGTCAAAGTTCAGTATACTTATATCATCGTGTGATTTTTTTAAAGAATTTAAATTACTAAATGGACCTAAATATACTCTGTGTATTTTATTAGATATTTTTAAAATTTTTACATTATTTGCTTTTGTTTCATTTTTAATTTTCTTAACCATCTCTTTGGCGGTACTCATATAATAAAAATCAACTACTTTAATTATATAGTTAAATTTTTTTTTTTTATTTATTTTTTTATCTTTTTTTTTATCAGTGTTTGATAAATCTTTAATGGTGATTTCGTCTACAGGAGCGTTTGCGGCAACTTTTTTTTCCTCTTTAAAAGTTTTTGCTTTTTTTGCAATAAAAGAGCCTGAAAAATTTAACAGTTTAATTTGTAAATAAGGTTCACTTTCATCAAGTTCAATTTCTTTAGCAACACGATTTGTAATTACAGAGTTATAAAATAGAGGATAGTTTTTATTATTTATTACAGTACAAACAACAGATTTATCATTTGCTGGATTAATAACTTTTACTTTAACGTCATTTTGTAGCTTGCTATGAAAAATTACTAATGATTTATCATCAAGTTTTTTTTTGAATTTCAAATCATCTTTGTAAATTAAAGTAAAGCCAGTATTACTAAATTTTTCTAAATTAGAATATTCAATAATATTTTTGCTATGCTTAGCTGTACAAGAGTTTAAAATTAACATTAAAAAAATTATTATATATCTATAGTTCATTTTTAAATTCATTTTTAAGTTTACATACTGCTAGAGCAAACCTTAAAGACCTGTTCCATTTAAGTATTAAATCATAATTATCAAAGACTATATAAGCTGGAGTTAAGGGTTTTGCATTATCTACAATATCTTTGTCTGGTGTTATAATGCCAGATCTCAAATTATCATCAATTTTTAAGTCTTCATAGTTAATAATATATTTTTTAAAAAACTTAACTTTTTTCTTATTATTAATTTTTTTTGCAGATGTATTTAAAAATTTTTTAGGTATATCATTTTTTAATTGAACCTTTAAATAACATGGCTCATTTTTTTTCCATCCTATTTTATGAATATAGTTGGCAGCAGACGCAAAAGAGTCGTTTATAGATTTTAAATCAATTTCATTGCTGCCGTCGTAATCAATAGCATAATTATTTATTGTACTAGGCATAAATTGAAAATTGCCGAATGCACCAGCCCATGAACCAAATAAAATTTCATGATTGATCACTCCTCTTTCAATTAATGTTAGCAATGTTAATAATTCGCTTGTAAAAAATTCACTTCTTCTTTTATCAAAACTTAATGTTGATAGAGATGATAAAATATCCATTTTACCAAGGTATAAGCCAAAATTAGTTTCTATACCCATAAGAGCTAATAACAATTCTTTTTCAACTTTAAATTTGCTATCAACTTCGTCAATAAGTTTTTTGTTTTTATTGTAAAGTTTAACACCGTTAGTAATTTTTTTTTTAGAAGTACGTTTTCTTATATAAGTTTTTGTATCTTCATAAAATTCTGGTTGATATCTGTCATACTCAATTACTTTAGGAAGAAATTTAACATTTTTCATTACCAACTCAAAAGTATTTTCTGATATATTGTTTTTTATTGCAATTTTTTTGAAATCATTAAGCCAATTATTAAAATCTTCATTATTGGCATAAGCAAAATTACTATAAAAAATAAATATAAAAAGGATTAATGATTTAACTTTTTTCATACAAATCTCTAAGATAAATGAATACAGCAATCCATATTAAAATGAAACCAATCAACTTTTCATAAGAAAATGGTTCGTTAAAATAAAAAAAACCTAGTAAAAATTGAGCTGTTGGAGTAATAAAAAAAACCATACCTGAGGCACCTAGACCAGAAAGTTCAACACCTTTTACATATAAAAACAAAGGAATCACTGTCATTGGTCCAGCTAAAAAAATTAAACCAACAAGATTTAAGTTGGTTAAAATAAAATCATTATTATTAGTTTTTACAATATAGTACAAAATTATAATGACCAATGGCATTGTAAATAAACTTTCTATAAGTAATCCTATATCCGTTTCTACATTTATTTTTTTTCTAATTAAATTATAAAAGCTCCACAAAAGAGCTACGCTTATCCCAACCCAAGGTAAAAATGAAAAACTATAAAATAAATATACAGTTGAAATTAAAACTAAAATAATTGATATAATTCTCTTTTTGTTCAATTTTTCATTAAAAAAAATGAAACCAAAAAAAACACTAATTATTGGAAAAATAAAATAACCAAAGCTAGCATCGATAATTTTATTAGCTGAAACTGCATAAATCCATACTGTCCAATTTCCAAAAATTAAAAAACTTGTAATTATTAAAAAAAAAATTTTTTTTTTGTTTACGAAAACTTTTTTAAATATATTCCACTTTTTAAATAATGATGTTGTGATTAAAAGTATAACACAAGTCCAAATAGATCTATGAACCACAACTTCAAAGATGCCTATAAATGTAATGTATTGAAAATAAATTGTACCTAAAAAACCCCAAAAAAAAGAACCTGTGCTTGATGAAATTATACCTTTTGTGAAATTTGAAACTTTCATAAATATTGAATAAGTTAAATGTCTACTAGTAGAGTTTATTATTTCAAATCATATTTTTAGTTGATATTATTAAATAACCTAATAAAAAGTCCTCATGGAAGGATGGCTGAGCGGTTGAAAGCACCGGTCTTGAAAACCGGCAAAGGGGCAACTCTTTCCTGGGTTCGAATCCCAGTCCTTCCGCCATTAGTATTTAAAGTTTACAAACTTATTAATTATATTATTTGTAGTGCTATTTTTTTGATCAACTTGATTGTTTCTAAGATGCATTAAATTTTCATCACCTAAATTAACTAATTCCTTTAACTTTAGTAACTCGTCAATGCTAATATCATTAATTATTGATCTAACAAATGATGACATCAAAAGGTCCATCTCTTTTGATCCCCTATATTGAGATCTATATATAATTTTGTTTTTAAGTTCTTCTTTATTTAATGTCATAAAATATATATTTATATTAAAATGTCAGATTATGAATACTTATTATCCAATATCAATAGTTTAAATGGTATTGGTAATAAAACATCTAAACTATTTAAAAAAAAAAATATAAATACAATATTTGACTTATTGTGGTCCCGACCTGAAGGATTTATAGACAGGTCAAAAATAACAAAACTAAATCAATTACAAATAGGAAAAATACAAACTGTTATTGTTAATGTAAAAAAATATAATTTTCCTAGAAAAAGAAACTTACCAAATAGAGTTTTTTGTGATGATGAAACAGGAAGTTTAGACTGTGTTTTTTTTAATAGCTACGAAGGTTATATTAAAAAAATATTACCAATCGGATCATTAGTAACAATAAGCGGAAAGATCGGATTTTATAAAAATAAATATCAAATAACTAACCCTACTCATATATCGAGTGATAAAAATGCAGTAAAAAAAATACACTCAAAATATAATCTAACAGATGGGTTAACAGAAAAAAAATATAATAAAATTATAACAGACGTATTAAAAAAAGTTCCTGATTTAAATGAATGGCACGAAAAAAATATTTGTAAAATTTTCGATAATATTTCTTGGAAAGAATCTGTATTGGAATTGCATAAACCGCAAAATATAAAAAAAGATGGTAAATTTTTAAGAAGATTAATTTTTGATGAAATTTTTGCAACTTTATTAATCAATTCAAAAGTTAGATACAATATAAACAAAAGTAAGAAAAAAGAAAAAAATTTTAATGAAAAAGTTTGTATTGATAATGTAATTAATAAAATAGGATTTAAACTTACTAATGATCAAGTAAAAGCAATTAATGAGATTAATAAAGATTTAAAATCAAATAAAAAAATGTTTAGGTTGTTACAAGGGGATGTTGGAAGTGGTAAAACTATAGTATCATTAGTTACGTCACTTAATGTTATAAATAGCGGTTATCAAGTAAGTTTTATGGCACCAACCGAAATATTGGCTAAACAGCATTATACGCTTGCAAAAAAAATTTTTGAAAATGATATAAATATACAACTACTAACAGGAAAAACTGAATACAAAATAAAAAGGACAATTATTGAAGATTTAAAAAATAATAAAATACAAATATTAATTGGAACACATTCTTTATTTCAAGAAAAAATTATTTATAATAATTTAGGTTTGGTAATAATAGATGAACAACATAAATTTGGAGTAAGACAAAGAAAAAATCTATCAGATAAAGGAGGAAAAAGTTGCGATGTTCTTGTTATGTCAGCAACTCCTATTCCACGAACAATGGTTATGACTGTATTTGGTGATATGGATGTCTCTATTATTAAAGAAAAACCCAAAAATAGAAAAGATATTAAAACTTACAGCAAAGTAGAAAATAACATTAAAGATGTAATTAACTTTGTAAAAAAAGAAGTTGGTAAAGATAATCAAGTATTTTGGGTATGTCCCTTAATAGAAGAGTCAAAAAAAGTTGATCATCAATCATCTATAGAAAGATATAAGCATTTAAAAAAATTTTTTAACAGTAACGTAGGCTTATTACATGGGTCTCTTTCTAATGATGAAAAAAATGAAATTTTAAATAATTTTTTAAATAAAAAAATTAAAATTTTGGTGTCAACAACAATTATAGAAGTAGGAATAGATTTTCCTAACGCTAATTTAATAATTATAGAAAATGCAAATAAATTTGGCCTTTCTCAATTGCATCAACTAAGAGGGCGTGTAGGAAGAGGTAACAAAGAATCTGCTTGCATATTGATATTTAAATCTACACTAAGCGAAAATGCAAAAAAGAGAATTAAAATTTTAAAAAATACAAACGATGGATTTGAAATATCTGAAGAAGATATGAAGTTAAGAGGGTATGGAGATTTGCTAGGCTTCAAACAAAGCGGAATACCTAACTTTAGGCTAGCTGACCCTGTGCTTAATGAAGATTTATTTCTAATTGCAGAAAAGGAAATCAAAAGAATAAAATTCGAAGATGAAAACTTTTCTAAGTATATGAAATTACTTAAATTATATGACAGAGCAGATATATTAAGCGACCTGGTTTAATTATTTAGTGTTGGAGGTTCCGGCTGAAACGATAAATTTTGAAGCTTCTTCAAAAGTCATGTCTAAATATTTAATTTCATCTTTAGGAAACATTAATAAAAAACCACTTGTAGGATTGGGTGTTGTGGGAACAAATACATTTACTAGTTGTTTAGATGTTTTCCTAGAAATTTCTCCCTTATTATCTTTTGTAGCAAAACCAACTGCCCACGTTCCTTTTCTTGGATATTCAATTAAAACAACACTTTTTTTATTTTTTTTACTTTGACTTAATGATTCTGTCATTTGACCTATTGCGGAATAAATAGTTCTTAAAATCGGAATCTTTTTAAATAAATCATTAACAAATTGTAAAATTTTTTTTCCTATAAAAGATAAAGATAAACCTCCAATAATAGTGATAAAAATTATCGATAATAAAATTTCTAAACCTGGTATAGAAAAAGGTAAATAACTATTTGGATTAATTCCTTTAGGTATAAAATTTGAAGATACAG
>CACAHI010000024.1 GCA_902532225.1 uncultured Pelagibacteraceae bacterium | reverse complement strand
AATATGTCTTTTAACTGGAGTTATAAAATATTTAATAAAGAAAAAAAAAAACTTAATATGGAAATTCCTGATGACCATGTAGTAAATAAAAATGTTGTTTTGAAGAATCTTGATAAATATAAAAATGACGATTATGTAGCTTGGATAGGTCATGCAACATTTTTAATTAAACTTGGTGATACAACTATAATTACAGATCCAGTTTTTGAAAAAAATATGGGGCCTCTTATATTTGGTCCAAAAAGATATGTTGATCCTGCTATTGATCTTAAGGAAATACCAGAGGTTAATTTATTTTTATTAACACACAATCATTATGATCATCTAAGCACAAGAACTATACAAAAATTTCCTTTTAAAAAAGCTAAGGTTTTAGCCCCTCTTAAACTTGGAAAGTATTTTAAAAGAAATGGATATGCAGATGTAAACGAGATGGATTGGTATGATGAAATAAAAGTAAATGATTTAAAAATTACTTTTTTACCTGCAGTTCATTGGTCTAAGAGAAGTTTATGGGACACAAATAAAACTTTGTGGGGAAATTTTTTGATTGAATATAAAAATAAAAAAATATTTTTTGCTTGTGACACAGGATATGGAAATATTTATAAAGAATTGGGAAAAAAATATGGTCCTATAGATTTAACTTTTATAAATATAGGGGCATATAATTTCTATCCTATGTCGCCACAAAAAGATAAATCGATTTATCACACAAATCCTGAGGAGGCACTTAATATTGGTCAAGATTTGAAAAGTAAAAAAGTATTAGGTATGCACTGGGGAACTGTAGTGTTATCTTTAGAACCTATATTTGATCCTCCAAAACGTTTCAAAAATGCTTCAAATCAATATGGATATCATGTTGATGATGCAATTATCTTTAAAATAGGACAATTAGAATTATTAGAAAATATTATAAAATGAAATCTGTTGAAGGAAATTTTGACGATCCACAGGTAAACGAATTATTAAAAAAACATTTTGTTGAATTAAGATCTGTTTCTCCAGCGGGAAGTACACACGTATTAGATATTGCTGGTCTAAAAGATCAAACTATTAAATTTTGGAGTTTATGGGAAGGTAATGAATTAATGGGTTGTGGAGCATTAAAATTTTTAAATGATACTCATGGTGAATTTAAATCAATAAGAGTGGCTGATAAATTTAAAGGAAAAGACAAAGGCATAAAAATAATAAATCACTTAATTGAACAAGCTTCTAAACTAGGAATAAAAAAATTAAGCATTGAAACAGGATCAGGAGAATTTTTTGAACCAGCCAGAAAACTTTTCAAAAAATGTGGATTTAAAGATTGCAAACCATTTGCACATTACAAAGAAGATCCCAATTCTTGTTATATGAATTTACCATTAGATAAATAATTTACAATTTTTAGTTGAACTCAGATTGATCAATTAATCATTGCAAATGAAACATAATTAAAATTAAATAGTTATAATGATAAATAAGAATGAACCTTATCAACAAACAAATGATGAAAAAGAAACTGCTTTATTTATTGGCGTTGCTTTTGTTTTAGTGTGTGTTGTTGGTGTTTATTTTAATTTTTAACTATTTATTTATATATTTCGTCAACCTCAACACCGTAAGCTTCTACTAATTTATTATTCTGATTGGCTATACCCATAACATCAATCATTTCTTTAATCATCTCATCTGTTGCACCTTTTTTCTTTGCAGCAGCTGTATGAGATTTAGTACAATACTCACAACTATTTGTCATAGAAACTGCAACATAAATTAGTTCTTTAGTTACAGGATCTAATGCACCGGCCTTCATAACTTGTGATGTTGAATTCCAAATTCTTTCTAAAGTTTTTGGACTGTTAGCAATATATTTCCAAAAATTTGGAACTTCAGTAATTTTTCTTGCACTTTTTATCTCATCAAAAACTTCTTTAACTTTTCCTGTAGCTTCTTTTTCTGATATTGGTTTAAACATTGGCATTTTTCCTCCTTAGTTATAAATTGATTCTATTTTTGGCATTAATGTTAGTAATTCTTTTGTATAATCATGTGATGGATTTTTAAATAAATCTTCAGTTTTTGAAATTTCACAAAGTTTTCCGTTTTTTAATACTGCTATTCGATCACACATTTGTCTTACCACTGGTAAATCATGACTAATGAATAAGATTGTCAAATTTAATTGTTCTTGTAAATCTTTCAATAAATTTAATATTTGCGCCTGAATACTCACATCTAGAGCAGAAGTTGGTTCATCACATACTAATAATCTTGGTTGCGTTGCAAGAGCTCTTGCGATTGATATTCTTTGTCTTTGACCTCCTGAAAATTCATGAGGATAACGTTCTGCAGATTGTTGGGTTAGTTCAACAGATTCTAATAAATCATAAATATAACTGTCTAAATCATTAGAACTAATTGAAGGGTTGTGAAGCTTTATAGGTTCTGAAACTATATCTTTAACTTTTAATCTTCCATTTAATGATGAATAAGGGTCTTGAAATATCATTTGAATTTGTTTTCTAAATTTCATCATTTCTTTATTACTTTTAATTTTTGTTATGCAAACATTATCAAAATCAATATCACCGGTGCTTGGGCTATATAAATTAACAATCATTTTTGCTATTGTTGATTTTCCACTGCCGCTTTCACCAACTAATCCAAATGACTCTCCTTCCTTTATATTGAATGATACATCATCTACAGCCATTACAGAATTTTTAGTGCTTTCTATAAAAAAACTATCGTCAAATGTTTTGCTTAAATTCTTGACTTTAATTAAGTCCTGATCAACTATTTCTTTTTTTGTCCATCTGTTTAAAATTTTTATATTGGTTTCGCCCTGATTTTTATTTTCCTTTTCAATAATTTTGAATCTATTAATTTTTTTATTTGTAGGAGGAACTGAACTTACAAGTGCTTTTGTATAAATTTCTTTAGGTTTAGTTAATATTTCTTTCGTAGGTCCTATTTCCACAAGATTTCCATTTTTCATTACTGCTACTCTGTTTGTTGTTTCTGAGATAACACCCATGTCATGGGTAATTAATATTACTGCTAAATTTCTCTCTTTAGTTAGTCTTTTAATTAAATCTAAAATTTGTGATTGTATTGAAACATCTAACGCAGTAGTTGGTTCATCAGCAATTAAAAGCTCGGGTTCACAACAAAGGGCTAAGGAAATAACAACTCTTTGTCTCATGCCTCCTGAAAATTGATGAGGATAGTTACTAAATCTAATTTCAGCATCTTTAATACCAACTTCTTGTAACAATTTAATTGCTTTATTTTTTGCTTCTTCTGTACTTAAGTTTAAATGTGTTTGAATTGTTTCAATTAATTGTTCTCCTATTGTAAGTATAGGGTTAAGAGATGTTTGAGGATCTTGAAAAATCAAACCTATTTTTTTTCCTCTCAGTTTAAGAATATTTTCAGGATTTTCATAAATATCCGTTCCATCTAGTATTATTGATCCACCAGATACTTTTCCTGGTTCATCAATAAGATTTATGATTGCGTTACCAACTGTACTTTTGCCTGATCCAGATTCACCAACTAATCCTAAAATTTCTCCCTTACTAACTTCTATATTAACTTTTTTAGCTGCATTGACAGTTTCTCTTCTCATTTTATAATCAACACTTAAATTTTGTATTTTTAAAAAACTCATTAATTTAATTTTGGATTAAGTGTATCTCTCATCCAATCTCCTAATAGATTAATTGAAAACGCTAAAATAACTAAAAAAATTGCTGGAAAAAATGTTATCCACCATTCACCAGAAAATAAAAAATCATTACCAAGTCTAATTAATGTTCCTAAAGAAGGTGTTGTCGGTGGAACACCTACTCCTAAAAAACTTAGTGTCGCTTCAGCTATTATTGCAAGCGCAAGTCCTATTGTTCCAATTACAAGAACTGGTCTCATTATATTTGGTAGAATATGTTTAAACATAATAATTAAATTTGAAACTCCAATAATTGTTGAGGCAGAAACATAATCTTTATTTTTTTCAACTAAAGTGGCAGCTCTAGATACTCTTGCAAACTGTGGCCACTCTGAAATTCCTATTGCAAAAATTAATACATAAATTGCCATTTCATCATGTAGCTCTCTAGAAATAATTCCACGTGCAATTCCGTCTACTAGAAGAGCCATTAAAATACTTGGTACAGTTAATTGCACATCAGTGAATCTCATAATAATCATTTCGTATTTTCCTCCGAAGTATCCTGCTGTTAATCCCAGTGATACTCCTAGTACCAAAGCAAATATAACTGCTGAAAAACCTACAATTAAAGAAATCCGCGAACCATAAAGAATTGTTGCCAACATATCTCTGCCTTGACCATCAGTTCCTAAAATAAATTTAGCAAGACCATCTTCTGTCCATGAAGGTGGTGTAAATGCATCCATTAAAGACAAAGAAGATGGATCAAATGGATTATAAGGAGTTACAAATTCAACAAAAAAAGAACAAAAGAAAATTATTATCAATATAACAGTTGATACTATGGCAGTTGGTGATTTAATAAAACTAAAGTAAATATCACTATCTTTAATTCTATTAAATAATGTTAAATTTTTACTATCCACTTACTGCCTCCGCTTTAACTCTAATTCTTGGGTCAATAAAATAGTATAAAATATCTACTATGAAATTTATCATTACAAAAACGAATGCGATAAATACTAAATATGCAGACATAATTGGTATATCTACGAACTGAACAGCTTGAATGAATAAAAATCCCATACCAGGCCATTGAAATACTGTTTCTGTAATTATTGAGAATGCAATTAGTGTACCAATATTTATTCCTGCAATTGTAATTACGGGTATTAAGCCATTTTTTAATGCATGTTTATAATGAATGCTTTTTTCACTTATTCCTCTAGCTCTTGCAAATTTAATATAGTCAGTTTGTAATATTTCCATCATTTCTGCTCTGACAAGTCTAATGATGTAAGTCATTTGAAAAAGACTGAGAGTGACAGAAGGAAGAATTATAGCTTTTAATCCAGATATTGTTAAAAAACCCGTTGACCAAAATCCAATATCAACAACTTCACCTCTTCCAAAAGAAGGTAACACCCCTAAAATTACGGCAAAAAGATAAATAAATAATATACCAATTACAAATGTGGGGAGTGAAACTCCAAGTAATGAGATTGCCAATATGATGTCACTCAAAAATCCTTTACGATTTATTCCTGTATAAACTCCTAACAAAGTTCCTGAAACAAGTGCAATTAATGCTGAAATTAAAACTAATTCTATAGTTGCTGGCAATCTTTCAGTAATTAATTCTGAAACTGGTCTTCTTAATTGATAGGAAATTCCAAACTCTCCTTTTGAAGCATTAACTACAAATCTTGAAAATTGAACATATATTGGATCCATTAATCCTAAAGTTTCTCTAAGTTCTGCTCTTTCTTCATCAGAGGTTTCTTCTCCAACCATGTTGTTAATTGGATCACCAACAAAATTAAATAATGAAAAAGAAACAAAAGCAACAATCAGCATCACCATGACTGATTGAAACAGACGTTTAAAAAAATACTTTATCAATTTATGAAATCTTAAGTTACAAGCCCTTTTTTAAAAAAGGGCTTGTAAAAAATTAATTTAATTTACACTAGAAAAACGGAATAATGGTTCATTATTCGGTCTTATAGGTACATTAACATTTGTCTTTGATGCCCAAGAAATTACTTGGTGGTGTAAAGGTAGATAAGCAATGTTATCTCTTACTATTTTCCAAGCTTTAGCTATTGCAGCATTTCTTTTATCCAGGTCAACTTCACCTTCCATTACTCTAATTGCAGCATCAACATCAGCATCGCTGAAGTTAACTTTGTTCCAGCTTGCGCCAGATTCATATAGATAGTGGAATACGTAGTGACTGTCTAAAGTAGGAACACCCCAACCAAGCATATAAAAATCACCTTGGTCATCTTTTAGTTCTTTAAAGTGTTTACTTTTAGTTTGAGCAAATAAATTTACATTAACACCTATTTTTCCTAACATTCCAACAACAGCTGTGCAAATTGCTTCGTCGTTTACATATCTGTCATTCGGACATCTTAGTTCAACATCAAAACCATTTGGATAACCTGCATCCGCTAATAGTTTTTTTGCAGCGTCAACATCGTAAGGTAATCTTTTATCAAGTGCCTTAGTGTAACCAGTTACACCTGGGAAAGTTATAATTCCTGCAGGTTCACTTAAACCTCTCATAACTTTTTTCTTGATAGCTTCAATATCAATTGCTTGGTAAAGAGCTTGTCTTACCTCTTTTTTCTTAAATGGGTTATCGCCAGTGTTTCCTGATCTTAATTTGTCAGCAGCCTGGTCCATTCCAAGAAAAATTGTACGCATCTGTGGTGTACTTTCTACTTTGTGCCCAGCAGAAGAAGTAATACGTGCCAAGTCTTGAACAGGTGCATCAGTAACTATATCAATTTCTCCAGATAACAAAGCAGCAACTCTTGTTGCGGCATTCTTAATTGGAAGTAACTGTATTTCAGTTATATTGTGCTCAACATCTCCCCACCATTTACCATTCTTTTTGAAAACTGTTTTAGTATTTGGTTCTCTTAAAGTAATTTTAAATGGACCTGTACCCATTGCATTAGTTGCTGAAAAAGTTTCTTGTCCAGCATCCCAGTTTTGAGGTGCTATTACAAAATTATCAGTTGACCATTGTTTTGACATTATAAAAATGTTTGACAATTGGTTTAATAAAATTGGGTTTGGTTTACTTGTTTTTATTTGAACTGTGTAGTCGTCAATTGCTTTAACTCCAGAAATAGTACTGATGTATTCTTTAAAATCTGATGTAGGTTGTTTTGCTCTCAATATACTAAACACAACATCTTCTGATGTCATCTTTTGTCCATTAGAAAACTTTACATCTTCTCTTAAATAAAAGTACCAAGTGTTTGGATCTACTGCTTTCCATTTTGTTGCAAGTTGTGGTCCGATAGACATATCTAAACCTCTAGTAACAAGAGCTTCGTAAATTTGTCTTGATACTTGAGTAGTAGGACCTTCATTTTGCGCATGTGGATCTAGTGTTAAACTATCTCCTTGCATGGACCATTTAATAGTTTTTGCAAAAGATTGTGTTGATGCAAAAACAAATAAAAATGCCAGCAAAATTTTTAGCAAATTTTTAGGTTTCATTTTCCCCTCCTAATTATATTTTTTAAAAATCTAGCTTAATAATTAAGGAAACAAAAGAAGAATTAATTCACTAGTTTTTTAAAGTTTTCATATAGAATTTTAGAATATTCGTTCATACTGGGCATATATTTTTGCGACTCTTTATCAAATTTGATTAATGCTCCTTCTCCTAGCTGTTTTTCTAAAGCAGATTTATATTCTGGAACACATCCCCACTCTCCTACTGTTGTATCCTTAACTTCTATATGAAACTGAATTCCATAAGCATGATTTTGATATTTAAAAATTTGATATTTTGTTTCAGGAGATGAAGCTAAATGAGTTACATCTTTATTATTTTCTAAACTTTGAACCTCATAAGAATGCCATTGCAAAGAAGTAATTTCGTCTGGAAATTTCGAAAATAAAGCATCATTTTTTTTTTTATTAGAAAAACTAATATTTAACATTCCTATTTCTGGAATATTTGATTTAACTACGTTTCCACCAACTACTTCTCCCAGTAACTGGCAACCAAGACAAAAACCTAAATAAGGTTTTTTTAAATCAACAACAAATTTTTTTATTGCTTTTTTCTCATCAACTAACCACGGATGCTCTTTTTCCATCCAGGTATCCATTGGTCCACCCATACAAAACATGGCATCAAATTTTGAAAGATCAGTTGGAATTTTTTCACCTTCATCTAGTTCTATTGTTGTGAGTTCAACTCCATCTTTAATCATTAAATCTTTTATAAAACCAGGATCTTCTATTTTGATATGCTGTAGAATTATTATTCTCATTTTATTAATGAGAGTATACTAGAACGTACTTGAAACTTCTATGGTTGCGCCATAATCAGGTATTTTACTCATCAAGCTATAGTTTGAACCAAATGTGATATTAAACCCATTAATGTTTCTTTTATAATCTAAAAAAGCTTTGTTGTTATCTAAAGACATAGCGTATTCTGTATTTCTTCGTGATATGTAGTTGGCTCCAAAATATAAAGCATCACTATAGCCATTTTCTTTACTTTGAGTTCGTTGATAACTAGAAGTAATATCCCAACCTGAATTTG
>CACAHI010000023.1 GCA_902532225.1 uncultured Pelagibacteraceae bacterium | reverse complement strand
TTTTAAAAAAACTTCTTCTAAATTTTTTCTACCATGTTTTTCTATTAATTCGTCGGGATAACCTTTGTCAATAATAACCCCATCTTTCATCATTAGTACTGTTTTGCACAACCTAGTTACTTCATTCATATTATGAGACGCAAGAAGTATTGATATTTTTTTTTCTTTTTTATAATTTTCTAAAAAACTTCTAACAAAATCTCCAATCTCTGGATCAAGTGATGCAGTTGGTTCATCTAAAAATAAAACTGTAGGGTTATTTATAAGAGCCTTGGCTAAACTTACTCTATTTTTTTGTCCAGAAGAAAGTTCTCCAGTTACTCTATTAAGTAAATCATTTAATCTTAGTTCTTCTATAAGATATTCTATTCTACCTTTTATATCTAAAACGTTATACAATTTGCAATAAACAACCAAGTTTTGTTTTACTGTTAGTTTTTTTGGTAATTCGATATAAGGAGAAATAAAATTTATTTTTTGAAGTGTTTCTATTCTGTTTTCTTCAATTTTTTTACCATCTATCAATATTTCTCCATTTGAGGGTTTTAGTAGACCAAGCATCATTCCTATTGTTGTTGTTTTTCCAGATCCGTTAGGACCAAGAAGTCCCAAAATTTCATTTTCTTTTATTTCAAAGGATATATTTCTTACCGCTTCCTTTGATCCATAATTTTTTTTAAGATTTTTAACTTCAACTAAGTTTTTCATTAAAATTTAGATGCTCTAGTTAATCTATCATTGATTGCTTCACCAATTCCTTTGTTTGGAATTTTTTCTACTGAAATACTTTTAAATTTTTTTTTTCTTATCATTCTTAAAGTTTTATACAAATTTTTAGCTGCCTCTTTAAGGTTTCCTTTTTTACTTAAATAGTAAAAATTTCTAACAGATTTTTTTCTTTTTTTAATTAAAATAAATGCCTCACCTATTTTTGGTTTTTTTATATTTAATCTAATTGGAATTCCTGGCGAATAATGAATTTTTTGTTGACCAGGTACAGTTATTTTTTTACTTTTCTTATTAAATTTAATGTTTGTTCTAAGAACTTTATTTATTTTTTTTATCTCAACTCCTCCTAATCTAAGAATCTGAATTTTATTGACCAAACTAACTATTGTTGACTCCAAACCAACTTTTGACCTACCTCCGTTAAGCACAAACTTAATTTTATTTCCAAATTCATCTATAACATCTTCCTTAGTTACGGGACTAATCTTAGAAGAAATGTTGGCACTGGGAGCTGCTAGTGGATATTTTAGATTTTCTAAAAGTGTTCTTGTTAACTGATGATTTGGAAATCTTACTGCCAAAGTTTTTTTATTATTAGTAACATTTTTTGAAATTTTGCTACTTTTTTTTAGTTTTAAAATAAATGTAATTGGACCGGGGCAAAAATTTTTAAATAATTTAATAAAGTTTATGTTTATTGAGCAGTCTTTTTTTAACATTTCTAAATTATGATAATGGACAATGAGAGGATTTTTTTTGGGCCTTTTTTTTAATTTAAAAATCTTAGATGTTGCTTTTGAAGAATAAGCATTTGCCGCCAATCCATATACAGTTTCGGTTGGTATTCCTATACATTCATTTTTATCTAAATAATATTTAGATTTTTTAATATTTGAAAGATTGTTTTTCATGTAATATTACCAACTATTATATGAAAGATAAAAATTTGCCAAATGATATTAAAAACAAATCATTAAATGAGCTTACAGAATTAGCAAATAATATTATTAAAAATCTTGAGTTTGAAAAGGACTTAGAAAACTCAATAAATGAATATCAAAGATTAATACAATTAAGCAACATAATTGAGAAAAAGTTTCAAAACACCTCAAAAGAAATATCCCAGATAACAAAATTAAAAATTAGCCAAATCATAAAAAAGAAAAATGAAAAAAAAACTAAATAAAATTGCTAGAGATATAAATAATTTTTTAATTAAATTTTTATCCAATCAGAAATATACAGATTTAATTAAGCCTATGAAATATGGTTTGCTTCCAGGAGGTAAAAAAATTAGATCAAAATTAATTGTAGATGTAGGTAAAATTTTTAGTTCAAAATATCAAAATCTCATTCGAATTGGAGCAGCTGTTGAGTGTATCCATGCATATTCATTAATTCATGATGATCTACCTTGTATGGATAATGATTCTTTAAGAAGAGGCAAGCTATCAACGCACAAAAAATTTGGTGAGTCCACAGCAATTCTTGCCGGCAATTCATTGCTTACTATTGCATTTGAGATTTTAAGTAGTCCAAATTTTAATTTAGAAAGCAAAGTAAAAATAAAATTAATAAATTTAATATCTGAGTGTTCAGGCCATTCAGGAATAGCAGGAGGTCAGTACTCAGATCTAAGTTTTGAACGTAAAAAAATTCCACTAAAAAAAATTGTTGAAATGCAGATAAAAAAAACTGGCAAGCTATTCAGTTTTTGTTGTATGGCACCAGCAATAATGAATAAAAAGATAAAATATCTTCAAGACTTTGATCAAATAGGATCTAATATTGGCTTATTATTTCAAATTGCTGACGACTTAATTGATTTTACTGGAGATACAAAAAAAGTAGGAAAAAAAACAAAAAAAGATTTAAAAAAAGGTAAAGCAACTTTAATTAGTTTACTAGGTCACAAAAATACTATTAAATATAACAATAAATTAAAATTAAAAATATTTAAAAAACTTAATAAATTTGGAAAAAAATCTCAGGATTTAAAAAATACAATTAATTATATTGCAAATAGAATCAAATGAAAAAAAAATATAAACATTTAGATGACATCAATTTTCCATCTGATATTAAAAAACTTTCTCAATCAGATTTAAAAATATTAGCAAGCGAAGTTAGACAGGAAATGATAGAGGCAGTTTCCGAAACAGGTGGCCATTTAGGAGCTGGTCTTGGAGTTGTAGAACTAACTGTAGCTTTACACTATATATTTAATACTCCTAATGATAAATTAGTTTGGGATGTTGGTCATCAAACTTATCCTCATAAAATTCTAACAGGAAGAAAAGACAGAATAAGAACTTTAAGAAAAGGTGGTGGTTTATCTGGCTTTACGAAAAGATCTGAGAGTGAATATGATCCATTTGGTGCAGCGCATAGTTCAACCTCAATATCTTCTGCTTTAGGAATAGCCATTGCAAACAAACTTTCTAACAAGTCTGACAATGTTGTTGCAGTTATAGGCGATGGAGCAATGAGTGCGGGCATGGCTTATGAAGCAATGAATAATGCTGGTGCCAGTAAAACTAAAATGATTGTAGTTTTAAATGATAACGATATGTCCATTGCAAAACCTGTTGGAGCAATGAGAACGTATTTGGCAAAGATTTTATCAGGAAAAATTTATTTTAGTTTCAGAGAAACTATAAAACTTATAATATCTGCTTTTTCAAAAAGATTTAGCAAGAAAGCCGGAAAGGCTGAAGATTTTCTAAGATCGGTAGTTACAGGCGGCACTTTATTTAGTTCAATGGGCTTTTATTATATAGGTCCTATAGATGGTCACGATATTGACGATTTAATCTCTGTTTTAAAAAATGCTAAAGAAGTAAATTACGATGGTCCTATCATGATTCACATAAAAACTAAAAAAGGAAAAGGATATGAATTTGCAGAAAAATCAACTGACAAATACCATGGAGTTACAAAATTTAATGTAAATACTGGAGTTCAAGAAAAATCTAAATCAAATATTCCTTCCTATACAAAAGTTTTTGCTAACACTCTCATAAAACATGCTGAGAAAGATAGTAAAATTATTGGAGTTACTGCAGCAATGCCATCAGGAACTGGTATGGATATTTTTGGAGAAAAATTTCCATCAAGAATGTTTGACGTTGGAATTGCTGAACAACATGCAGTTACTTTTGCAGCTGGTTTGGCTACAGAAGGGTATAAACCTTATGCAGCAATATATTCTACATTTTTACAACGAGCATACGACCAAGTTGTTCATGATGTTTCGATCCAAAGTTTACCAGTTCGATTTGCGATAGATAGAGCAGGATTAGTAGGCGCAGATGGCCCAACACATGCCGGCTCATTTGATATAACTTATTTAGCAACTTTACCTAATTTTGTAGTGATGGCAGCAAGTGATGAGTCAGAGTTAGTAAAGATGATAAATACTTCAGTTGATATTAATGACAAACCATCAGCGTTTAGATATCCGAGAGGTAGTGGGGCTGGAATAAAATTACCTGAAATAAGTGAAAAAATAGAATTGGGAAAAGGAAGAATAGTTAAAGAAGGAAAAAAAATTGCTTTAATAAATTTTGGAGCTAGATTAAATGAATGTTGGATTGCTTCCGAGTCTTTAAAAAGAAAAGGAATTAGTATTACACTGGTTGATGCTAGATTTGTAAAACCTTTAGATGAGAGTCTTATTTGGCAAATGGCTACTGATCACGAAGCAATAATAACAATAGAAGAAGGGTCGATAGGTGGGTTTGGTTCTCACGTAAGTCATTTTTTAAATGATAAAAACTTGCTGGATAATAATTTAAAATATAGATCCATGATTCTACCTGATAAATTTATTGATCATGATAAGCCAGATTTAATGTATAAGTTTGCAGGTTTAGATGCAAATAGTATTGAAAACAAAATATTAGATACTTTAAACTCAAAAATATTAATAAAGAAAAGTAATTAACTTTTGCATTGAGCATTGTGCATTAAATAATGGTCTAAAATTACACAATGCATCATTGCTTCGCCTATTGGAACTGCTCTAATGCCAACACAAGGGTCGTGTCTTCCTTTCACAGATATAGATGTATTTTTTCCAAACTTGTCAATAGTTTTCCTTGAATTAAGAATTGAAGAAGTTGGTTTTACTGCAAATGAAAGAACTATATTTTGTCCAGTTGATATTCCTCCAAGAATTCCACCTGCGTTATTTGATTTAAAACTAGTTTTTTTTCCCTTTTGAGAAATCTCATCAGAATTTTGTTCACCAGTAAGTTGGGCTGAGTTCATTCCCGAACCAATATTTACACCTTTTACTGCATTAATGCTCATCATTGCAGCAGCTAAATCCATATCTAATTTTGAGTAAATTGGAGCTCCTAATCCTACGGGGACTCCTTTAGCTCTTATCTCAATTATTGCTCCACAAGATGAACCTGCTTTTCTTATACTTAACAAATACTTTTCCCATATTTTTACAATTGACTTGTCAGGACAGAAAAAAGGATTTTTAGAAATAAAATTGTCGTTCCAATTTTTTAAATTACAACCAAGAATTCCCAGTTGTGTAACTCCTCCTGTGACTTTATATTTTTTTCCAATTTTTTTTTCTAAAACCATTTTTGCTACAGCTCCCGCAGCTACTCTAGCAGCTGTTTCCCTAGCTGACTGCCGACCCCCACCTCTGTAATCTCTTATTCCATATTTTTTAAAATATGTAAAATCAGCATGACCAGGTCTAAATTTATTTTTTATTGTTTCATAATCTCTTGATCTCATATCTTTATTATAAATTAGCAATGATATAGGTGTACCAGTAGTTTTACCCTCAAATACACCAGATAAAATATTTATTTTATCGTCCTCTTTTCTTTGAGTCGTAAATTTTGATTGACCAGGTCTTCTTTTATTTAATTCATTCTGTATATCTTTTTCTTTTATACTTATATTTGGAGGACACCCATCAATAACACATCCTATAGCGGGTCCATGGGACTCTCCCCAAGTTGTGAAACGAAATATCTTTCCAAATGTATTAAATGACATTAAATATATTATATAATTTATTTTGTTGAAATTATGAATCAAAAAAACTCACTCGGGCTTGATATATGCTTTAAGGATCTTGATGATCCGATAAAACTGTTCGAAGAATGGTTTTATCAAGCTAAAAAAACGGAAATTAATGACCCAAATGCTTTAGCGCTGGCCACGGCAGATAAATTAGGTATTCCAACTGTAAGAATGGTTTTGTTAAAAAATTTTAATAATAATGGTTTTATATTTTACACAAACTTTAATAGTAAAAAGAGCATTGATCTTAAAGAAAATCCTAATGCCTCATTATGTTTTCATTGGAAAAGTCTTTTAAGACAAATAAGAATTACAGGAAAAATCTATAAAGTTTCAGAAGATGAAGCTGACGCATATTATAAAACACGATCTTATGGCAGTAGAATTGGTGCATGGGCATCAAACCAAAGTTCAATTTTAAATAATAGAGAAGATTTATATAAGTCTATTGAAGATTATAAAAAAAAATATCCTAATGAAAATAATGTACCAAGACCAAAAAATTGGTCCGGATGGAATTTAAAACCAAATAGTATTGAATTTTGGTTAGATGGAGAAGATAGAATTCATCAGCGATTAAAATATATTAAAAAAGAAAATGGTACTTGGGAAAAATTTTTACTAAACCCTTAAAAAGTTCTTTCCAAACTAAAAGATGTTAAGCCTTGAAGCATATCTTTTTCTTTACTTTCATCAAATATACTCAATGAATTTGAAGCAAGATTTATAAAATATTCTGCCTTCCTATAACATTCGAAAATTATATTATATTTCTTGATCATTAAAAGAACACTTTTAAATTCCTCTGCTGATCTATCTTTTTTTTTAAATAATACTTTTAATTTTTCTTTTTCATCTTCTGTAGATTTTTGGTACAACAGAATTACAGGTAAAGTTACCTTTCCTTCATAAAAATCATTACCAATTTCTTTACCAAATAATTTCAGTTCTGAATTATAATCTAATGTGTCGTCAGCTATTTGGAAAGTTAATCCAAGATTTTTTCCATAGAATTCTAGAGCATCTTTTATTTTATTTTCTTTATTTGATAAAATAGATCCAACTTTTGTTGCTGCAGCAAACAAGGAAGCAGTTTTTGCTGATATTATTTTTAAATATGTTTCTTCTAACATATCTATTTCACCTTTATGTTGTAGTTGTAAAACTTCTCCCTGAGAAATTTCAGCAGAAGTTTTAGAAAGAAGTTTTAAAACTTCAAGATTCCCATCTTCAACCATCATTTCAAAACATCTACTTAATAAATAATCTCCAACTAAAATTGAAGATTTATTTCCCCAAATATTATTTAAAGTTTTTTTCCCTCTTCTAACCTCTCCGTTGTCAATAACATCATCGTGCATTAACGTTGCCGCATGTATAAGCTCTACGCAAGCTGCAAGATTAATATCCCTAGATCCTTTTGAGTACCCGCAAAGTTTAGATGAACCGAGTGTAAGCAAAGCTCTCAATCTTTTACCACCAGTTCTAATGTGATACTTGGTCATTTCATCAACCAACTCAACCTTACTTGATAATTTTGATTTAATCTTTTCCTCAACTAAAACTAGTTTATCATCGACAGAATTCTTGAGCTCTGAATATGAATTGTTTATTCGATTTTTTAACTGGACTACGGTTCCCATCCGATTAAGTTAGTACAATTGTCACAATATTATACTTATCAATTGACGCACCCTAAACTACAACTATAAGGAGACTTTATATTAAATCAAAAATTCTGTAAGCATTATTTATGTTCTCTTTTTTAAAAAAAAAAAAAATTATACCACACGTAAGGTTGTCTGGCGTTATAGGATCTGCAGGTAGATTTAAACAAGGAATTGACTTTTCAGGTCAGCAAGAAATTATAAAAAAAGCCTTTTCATTTAAAAAGTCAAAAAACATAGCGATATCAATTAATTCTCCAGGAGGCTCACCTGTCCAATCTCATTTAATTCATGATTACATAAGACAGTTGGCAAAAAAAAATGAAAAAAAAGTTATAGTTTTTGCAGAAGATGTTGCGGCATCTGGTGGATACTTAATAGCTTGTGCAGGAGACGAAATATATGCGAATTCAAGCTCTATAGTGGGTTCAATTGGTGTTATTTCTGCTTCATTTGGTTTTCAAGATGCTATCAAAAAAATTGGTGTTCAAAGAAGAGTTTATACAGCTGGAAAAAATAAAAGTACCTTAGATCCTTTTAAAGAAGAAAAAGAAGAAGATATTGAAAGAATAAAAAGATTACAACTAGAGCTGCATTCAGATTTTATTGAAGTTGTAAAAAAAAGCAGAGGGTCAAAACTTAAAGATCCAGAAAAAAATAATACTTTTACAGGGGAATTTTGGTCAGGCACTACATCAATGAAGTTAGGGTTAATAGATGGCATAGGTAATGCAGAACAAATTTTAAGAGAAAAATTTGGAGAAGACATAGATATAAAAAAACTAGAGAAGCCAAAAAGCTTTATAGCAAAAAAACTGTCATCTTCTATAGATAATCAAATTGACAATATAGCCAGCGTGATAGAGGAAAGAGC
>CACAHI010000022.1 GCA_902532225.1 uncultured Pelagibacteraceae bacterium | reverse complement strand
GTAACTGGTATTTTATAATAGGCTATATTATCCGGGCTTTTCTTCTTGGTCTTTTTCTTCTTTTTCTTCTTTTTCTTCTTTTTATCAAGACTTGCTAACGCGTCTGCTTTAGATACTCCTTTTCCGTCCTTTTTTTCTATTTTTGAAATCACCAAATCATTTAGTCCAGCATAATGACTTAAAGTTTCATATAAACCTTCAACTTCTGCTTTTGTATGAAATAATGTAGAATATTTTTCGTACTGAGGTTTAAGTTTTGTAAGTTTATTTTTTGTAGATTTAATATCACTTATAAATTTTTTAGTTTCTTCTTTCTTTTTATTCATTTCATCTAATTGTAATTTTTTTTTATTCACAAGAGGATTTAAAATAGAATAGTAAATTATTAAAAAAACAATTATTGCTCCAACTGAAATACCAATTTTGATTAAGGTTTTCTTATCAGTAAATTGTAAAATTTGCTTTTTTATATCTTCAATATTTATGTTTTTTAAATCTATATTTTTTAAATCCATTTTTTATCCTTTGCTTTTTCCTTTTGGATCAACCACAACAAAAATTCTAAATCCTTTCATTGTTATTCCCGATGCTGATTTTCTTGGAAGCTTCATTGAAGATAATGATGCCTGTTTGATATATGTTTGCTTACCTAAATTTTTTATAAATTTTAATATATCTTGATCGCTCGCTGCAACTCCTTGAATTGTAACTTTAGTTTTTCCGTTATAAACAACCGAGTCAAATCTTACTCTTTTTGGAACACTTGATGCAATTTGCGCTAAAATTCTATAACTCAAATCTTTATTTGATTTTAAAGTGCTGCTTAATTTTAAAGTATTTGAGATTATTTTTAATTCTTTTTTGACTACTTTAAGTTCTTTAGATTTTTGTGTATGAATTTTCTTTACTTTTGAAAAATCTTTTAGCTTCTGGTTGTATGAATGAATGTTCCAAAAAGATAATGCAAATAATATAACATAGATACCAATTACTCCACCAACAAATCCTTTAAATGCAAAATTAGAAATTGCTTTCATTTTCTTTTGTTTTGCCATTCCTTGTCTGTTTGGTAACAAATTTATATTTTTTACCGCTGTAACAAATTTGTAATATCCAAATACGTCTAACTTTCTAAAAGCAAGTCCTACAACTGTTGAAAGATATGACCTATTTGTTTTGTTTAATTGTTGTTCTAGTTGTTGAGGAATTTTCAAACCATCAATTGGATCAAATGTTTTAAAACCAATATTTACAAGATTTTTTCTAAAAATAGATAAATACTCTTCAATATTTTCTAAATCTGAAACGATTTTTATATTTCTAATTCTTTTTTCGTATTTTGTTTCAAAATCTTGAACCGCTTGTTTTACTTGTGTAACAAACCTTCTAACCAGCCCTTCTTTCTCTTCCAAATTTTCTGACTGTTTTAATATTTGTCTATCTTGACCCCTTAAAAATATATCAGTAATTATTGGGTTATTATCATATAAAATCATAAGATAATTTTCATCAAGACCAAATTCTAAAACAGCAGTTAAATTCGCATCTTCTGTTTTATTTGAAATTTGATTTATTTGGTCAACTGCAGACTTTAACGCAAAACATTTTACGTCAATTATAACTGCATTAAGTCCACTAGATTTTATAATTGATGTATAACTATTTATATCTGCAAGTTTTGATGCAACAAATAAAATATCCATCGTATTTTCTTTTTGATTTCTATTTATTACTTGATGGAATATTGAATAATCGTCTAAGTTGTCTGTTAGTTGAACTAAGTTTTCCCAAAGTGAATTTGTCTCAATTGCTTTTTGCAACTCTTCATCTTTCATTAAAGGTGCTGTAACAACTCTGATAATTGCACTTGTTACAGGAATAGCAATTGCTGCATTAGGGGTTGTGATTTTTGATTTTTGAATTGCAATCGATAACTCGCCACCTATTTTATCTGCATTTTCCAAAACAACTGCATCGTCTGGTAAATCAATTTTGTGAATATAAAATTTTTCTAATACCCACTGATTAGCTTTATTCGATGAAATTTGAGCTAGTCTTATTTCTTTGTTTGTAATCTCTACTCCAAGTATTTCTTCTCCTTGAGCAGTAGCTTTTCCTAGTTTAGATTTAAAAAAATTATCTAATTTACTTTTAAAATTACCTTTGCCCATCGCAGGTGCTTTTGGCATTTTGACTCCTCCAGCAAAGGATGGTTTTTTTAATTTAATATTTTTTAATTTATCTAAAAAGCTAGAAGCGGTTTTAGTTTCTGCTGGTTCATTGCTTGCTGTTGGCGTTACAATAGGTTCTGGAGTTTTCTCTACTGCAGGCGCAACTTCCTTAGTTACTTCTGCAGCTGGTGTTGGTTCTGGTATTGAAGTGGGTTGCTCTTCTTTTGGTGGCTCGCTTGTTTCTGGATGAGCTACAGTTTCTTTTTCTTTATTTGTATGAATATCATCAAACCATTTCTCTAATATAGGTATTGCTTCTTCAATATTTGGTGTTCCTGATGAAGAAATTTTTTGTTTTCCATCAATATAAAGTCTACCAACCCAATTTTTCGATTTTAATTCACCTTTATACTTATCTTGTCTTATATATATATGTAGCCTTCCATCTTTTTTATGAATTACTTCATGTTCTTTCTTATCTTCATTGCTTTTCTCAACTTCTTGACCTGTTTCTGCAGAAGATTCAGGTTTTTCGTTAATATTAGGTAAAGATTCACCTTCTGATTGAGATAAATCTTTATCTTGATCTGGAGCTCCAGAGCTTTCAACATTATCTGGCTCAGTAGGCTTATTTTCGTCTATAGGTTGATTATCATCGACCTTAACGTCGCCATCTTTATTTATATTGTCTTTATCTTCTTCGCTCATTTTTTAAAAAATATATTTTCTCTAACACAAAACATTCAAATCTCTAACACAAAATGTAAAATTGTCTAACACATAATCATAGATTGTATGCTCAAATTAGGTTAAAAAGTTAATTTAATAAGTAAAATCAATATTTATTTAAGTTTTATTGATTTTGGCTAAAAAAACTTTTTTTTTATCAATTTTACTAAAACTCTAACACAAAATTAAAAATCTCTAACACAATTTTAATTTTTTGATTTGTGTTAGAGTTAATAGAATTTATAATTTTTCAAAAAAGATAATAAAATCAACATTTTTTAACTTTTCAATCTAGAATAGATAATTTGTGTTAGAGTATAAAATAATTGTGTTAGAGTTTAATTAAATTTAAGAATAAATAATATTTTAAACTTAAAATTGTAAATTTTTTACCTATGAGACCTCTAAATTTGACAAATATTAGAAGTTGTATAGCAAAAAAATAAAATTAAGAGCAAATTTTTAAAAAAATTCAATTATTAATAGAAAAATATTTAAAATATTATTTTTTTAGACAATTAAATATTTTTAACTGAAGTCATTAATAAAAATCCTAAAATAAAAAAAATTGATACGGATAGGAAGCCAATTCTTTGAGAATATAAATAAGTTAAAGTTCCAACCATCAATGGTCCAGCAAAAGCAGTAACTCTTCCTGAGAAACTAAACAAACCAAAACCTTTTCCTAAATCTGTTTTAGATAATAGTTTTGTCATCATTACGCGGCTTGCACTTTGAATTGAGCCAATAAAAAAAGAAATTACTAATACATTATAAAAAAATTCACTTTTCGTTTGAGCAATCAATGATCCATAGACAACAGTACTGGTTAGTACAGCAATACAAAATAAAATAATTTTTTTTGAAGAGAATTTATCATTCAAGTATCCACCAATTAAAACTCCGACGAATGCAACAATGTTTCCTGCGATAGCAAGTTGTAATAAATCACTTGATGTAAAATTAAAAACTCCTGAAGCATAAACGCCACCGCCTGCAATCAATACAATTAACGCATCCGAATAAATCATTCTTGCTAAAAGAAATTTTCCAACTGATGTAAATTTTTTTTGCCAAATTATTTCTATAATTTTTTTAGCCACTGGTGTTGTGTCATCATTTTCTTCATAAGATATTTTTTTTTTAAAATAATTAATCATTGGCATAGAAAAAATAAAAAACCAGAACGCAACGATCAATGGAATGAATCTTATATGTTCAAAATTATTTTTATCTAAACCAAAAGGAATTGTCTCTGGTAAAATAAAAAAATACAAAACTAATAACAGTATCGGTATCGATCCAATGTAACCTAATGCAAATGCAAAGCCAGAAGTCTTTCCAATATTATTTTCATCTGAACATTTTTTTAATAATGAATTGTAAAATATTGTTCCAACTTCGTAACAGTAGTTTGAAATAAAAAAAATAATTAAAGTAAATAAAATATAATTTGGATTTGGTTTTGAAAACCAGAACAAACAAGTTGTTAGAATACAAAGTAAAGTAAAAATTTGTAAAAAATTTATTTTTCCTTTTGGTTTTTTATCAGCTAGCGCTCCAATGAACGGTCCAGTCAGTGCAATTACAATTCCACAAAGTCCCGCGGTCCACTGCCAGTATGCTGCACCTAGTTGTGGGTTGCCAACAATTTGATTTGCAAAGTAAGCTGAGGTTACAAATGTTATAATGATCATTGTGTAAGCAGAGTTTGCTAAATCATACAGTCCATAAAACAATTTACCCATAATTATTTATCTAACTCCAATAATGTTTTTAACGCACCAGTCTTTTCCCACTTTTTAATCAAAGAACTTAAATCTAAAGTAGTTTGACTTACAAAGTCTTTGTAAATAGTTTTATAAGATGGTCCAAGTTTAATTCCACCATAAGTATTAAAGGTTAAAATTTCTTTTTTACTCAAAGCAATTACTTTTCTTCTTACTGTTTCTCTTGGAAGCTGTAAAACTTCTGCAATACTTGCAAAGGTTAATTTAGTTGTGTTTATGTTTTTTTTTCTTGTTATACTTGACATTTGTTCTTCAAGCTCAGCAAATGTTTTGTTTCCTGATTTATTTATTTCATAAAGTGAATGGCTAACAACAACTTGAAGTATTACGAAAGATTCATAGTCTATATTTAATTTTTCACGTACTCTTGTATATAAAGAGAGAACAAACATTACCCAGTGGTAAAGTCCTTTTGAAAAAAGCGGCTCTCTTGAGCTTATTTTCTTTGATACTTCGTCTAATGAAATGACTTTACTAATGTTTATTTTAGTTTTTTCGTTGCTCATTGTAGTTTTTATTCTCCCTATAGTAGGCAGATTACAACCTAAAATAGGTACAATCAATCTTTTTCCCCAACTTGGGTCTTGTAACCTAGTTTTATTAAAAATGATTAAAAGATTTATACTTTTAACTCTGGTTTCGTTTTTTTATAGCGTTTCTGCCTCGGCTGGACCGTGCGATACAACAATTTCGGGCGCTACAACTTCCACATTAAATTGTGAGGACGATGATGATTTAATTGTTAGTGGTTCGATAACATATGATGGTCAGAATGCTGTCCATGCACAACAGCATCAAGATGTAACAATCACAAACACAGGAACTATTCAATCAACAGGACATTCTGCTATCAAAGGACAGAGTGCATTAAATCTTGAAATAACTAATAGCGGCACAATCTATTCTGAAAATGACTATGGTATTAAACTTATAGAAGCTGAAAAAATAACCATAACAAATGAAGCGGATGGTATAATTAAAACTGACCCTAGTGCTACCGATGATGTAATTGCAATTGGCGGAATTAAAATGGGAAATTGTGGCACTTGTGTAGATGGATCAACAACATCTTCTGGAGAAGGTTTGACCTTGAAAAACTATGGCACCATAGATTCTTATCAATCAACTTTGTACGGAGGAAAGAATAGCATACATACTTCAAAAAAAACTAAAATATATAATTATGATGGCGCTACAATTGATGCCACAAATATATTTGCAATTAGATTTGATCACGCAGAAGATTTTACACTGAATAATTATAGTGGTGCAACTATACAAACTGATAATAGTTATGGAGCTGTTAGTTTATTAAGTGCAGAAACTGTTGCAATAGATAATGAAGGAACAATTACAGCAGCTAACAAGTGGGGCGTATATTGCTATTATTGTGAAGACGTTACACTTACAAATTCCGGAACTATAACTGCCACCGTAAGAACTGTAGACTTGGGGGAAATTACTGGTACAAATACTTTTACAAATTCAGGAACCATCACTGGAACCGCTGACACTTCAAATGTTGGAGCAGTAAATTTATTAAAAGCAACTGGTGTAACCTTAACAAACTCAGGAACAATTTCATCAGAGACTCAATATGCCATTGACGCTGAAAATGCTTTCAGTCCAGCAATAATAAATTCTGGAACAATTAGTTCTTCAACAACTCTTAATAATGGTAATGCTATAGAATTATCGCAATCCGGATCAGGAACTGCTGGTAGCGGTGCAACGATTACTAACTCAGGAACAATTAAAGCACCAGGAGGAACTGGTGGAACTGGAATAAGAATTGGTTCTGGTTCAATACCTTATAATGATGTGACAATTACAAACTCAGGAACTATATCGGGTACTAATGATTCTATATACGTCCAAGAAAGCGATACAACAGGAACAAATATCATTACAAAAGAAGAAGCAACTTACACAGGTGAAATAAATATGGGAAGTGCTGTTGTTGAAATGACTTTAGATTGTAGCATTAAAAAAGATATGGACATCGAGATACATAGCAAAACCAACATGACGGTTACCAATAATTTATGTGGAAATGACACTTATGAAATTTTAGATTCTTCAAAAAATGCTGATGCTGATAACTCTGAAACGAACGGATATTTAAGAGTTCTTGGAGAAGATCTTGAGATAGCTCAAGACAATCCAAAATACAGAAGCGAAAATGTTTTAACTAAGCTTAGAGGTTTGTTTAATGCAGCAAATTACATCAACTGGAATGCACCAGAAGACAAATTCTTTAAAATATTTCATAGCACACAAAAAAGAGATGGAACTTACAAAGGAGAAATGTCAGGTGTTGTTGGTCAGTTAAGTCCTTTTATTTTAGGTAATACTAGAAATAATATTTTTCTTGGATATACAAAGCAAGATGGAGACTTTGACAATGGTGAGTTCTTAGGAGGAGATAACTTTGCATTAGGCTTAAAGAGTGTTTATGAAAATAATGGATTTAAAGCATCTTTTACACCTATGATCGGTCTTAATGATTTAACTATTACTGATTTTGATACGGATACTAAATCAAAAATAAGCACAAATTTGTTATCTGAATTTGCTGGGTTTAATACAAAACTTGGAAAAGAAATGAAAACAAGTGAAGATAGCAAGTTAAACTTAAGTGTTCAGTCAACTCTTGGGTTACAAAGGTTTCCGGAATACCTATCAAAATTTAGCGATGGAGACTTGTCAGTTGATGAAGCAATAGAACAAGTACTTGGTGCAGGATTTGAAGTAAGATATTTAGAAGAACTTGGCAAAGGTTTTATTATTCAACCTTATATTGGAGCAAATGTTAATAGTAATCTTAATAATTCTATAAAGATTACTGCTGATGGAGAAAATAAAAATGTAACTCCTGCAAATTCAACAACTACAGGATATTTTGCAGGTGTTTCTATAACTAAAGAAGCAAAAGATATTAATTTTGATTTAGATTTAATGTATGGCAATGAGGATGGTTTAATTAATCAAATTGTTGCTATTTCATTAACTAAGTCTTTTGGAAAAGCAGAAACAAAAGCCCAGAAAACAGAACCTGATAAAAAAATAAAAATAGCAAGTTCAATGCCAGAAAACATAGATTTATTAGAATTTGGCAAACTTAAAGAATTAAATGATAAATTAAAAATTGAAAATGAACTTTTAACTAAGGAAAATCAAAGATTAAAAATTATTAGTGAAAAAATAATTAAAGAAAACAAAGCTAGTAAGCAATTAATTGTGGAACTGCTTAAAGAAAACGAAAAAATTAAATTAGAAAAGGAAATCTTCAAAAATAAAATATTAGAAAATGAAAACAAAGAATTGCTAGAAAAAATTGAAACAGAAACATCAAAAAACAATGTAAATAAATTTACTTTACTATTGTTTGTTATAATTTTAATCTTACTTTTTTATGGAATTGCTTCTTTTATTATATCAATCGGCCAAAATTTAATGCGTAAAAATTATTAATATTTAATAATGCATCATCAAATTAAAAAATATGTTGTCAGAGTTTTTCTTGTAAACTTTTTTTCATTATTATATCTAATCGACACACCTTCACTTGATTTTGGTTTTTTTTCAATTCAATCACTATTTTATTCTATTAATATTTATTTATTATATTTTTTTATACTTTTTGA
>CACAHI010000021.1 GCA_902532225.1 uncultured Pelagibacteraceae bacterium | reverse complement strand
TCAAAGAACTTGAAAGATTAGAAAAAACATCTCTTAAAGAAAAGAGAGAAGATTATGAAGGATTACAGCTAAGAATAAATGATCTTAAAGAAAAATATAGACATATAAGGGATCAAAAAATAAGAGAAAGAGTTGAATCTTTAGGTATAAAAACTCTTGATAGTGATGATAGAGAAGCTTTATTAAAAAAAGAACAAGAGTTTAATATTCTTAGACAGAAAATTGAACTTTCTTTGGAAAGTTTTTATAGAAGTGCGAATAGTTTAGTTTTTCAATTAAACAGAAGGCACCTAACGAAAAAAATGTCATTTTTCCGATGCATTGATAGAAGGTTCGAAAATGGAGAGATACTTATAAAATGGGACGAAAGTCCGGAAGATGATTGGTTAATCCTGATATATATAAAAGATAATTCTCCAAATAATGAAATAGTAATTGAAGATAAATCAAATCCAGAAAAAAATAGATCTTATGAATTTAAATCAAATGAGATATTCAAGGCCTCCGATCTTATGGTTGACTCGTTGACCCAATTACTTGCTAAGGAAAGATCTAAAAAGGCAAGTTAGCTTATCCATTTACAAAAATTGATACTCCTCTTTGATTTATATTCACATCATAGTTTTGAGTATCAGGAGGAAAAGCTCTTTGACTGCAATTAAGACGGTCACACTTTCTACAAGAAACACCAATTTTAGACTCAGTTTTTTCATCGTTTAAATTTAAACCATCAGCATAAACAAAATCTTTAGCATATTTAATTTGACAACCGAGACCAATTGAAAGCAAACCTTTTTCTTCTCCATATTTAGAAATTCCTTTTTCCACGGTTCTTGCTATACAAACATATTTTTCTCCATCAGTCATTCTGCTAACTGCGGCGCTTATTTTTCCAGGATTGGAAAAGCTACTATAAACATTCCACTTTGGACAAGCGCCACTTAACCTTGGTAATTCAATTCCAGAAAGCGAAAATCTTTTTGATACATTTCCACTTCTATCAACTCTAATCATATGTAATGGTATACCTCTTAATTTTGGATTAGGATTATTAAGACAAGTAACTCTGTGGCATACCTGTTCAAAAGAAACAGCAAACGTTGATTGCAAAAGTTCTAGATCATATCTATGTTTTTTTACACATTCGTAAAAAAAAATTTCATAAGGCATTATTATTGCAGCTCCGGCATAGTTTAGCAATGCCACTTTAGTAACTTTTCTACTTGTTTCTGAGGGAAAAGAAAACTCATTCAGATATTCTTCTATTATGTCATCAGCTTCTATTTGAGCCACTAGAGCTGCCGTAAATAATTTTTTAGTTTCAAGGTTAAGCAAATCTGATAAATGAAACTCTTTTTTATCGGGAAAAAATATTTTGGAAAAAGGTTTATTTTCCTCTGGCAATATATCTTTTACTATTATTTTATGTTTTTCTTTTAGATAACTGCAAAGCGATAAGTACCTTGTTCTATTATTCATTTTTACTTTTTCATAAATGTTAGTTGCAAACTCTTCTAATTTAGGAAAATAATTCTCAAATTTTTGAATAAAATCTGATACTATTTCTCCCGGGAAAGTTGTTCCACCTGCATATATTTTTTTTTCTATATTTTGGCCTAACTCATGTTCTTTATTTTTATGGTCAATTCCTAGTTTAATTAATGCTTTAGCAATTTTAGGATTTAGCCTAACTATTTCTTGAACTTCATCAGAACGAATATCCAAGTCATCTAGCAAAGATATTTTAACAACTTCTTGTGTTCTTGATTCCAGGTCTGGATCCGTTCTTTTTGTTAAATCTTCCTTTTGTAATTCTAACAAATCTTGAATTCTTAATAAAAGATCACCATCAGGTTTTCTTTGATTAGACTCAATTAGAGATAAATACGCAGGTGTTATTCCAAGTTCTTTAGCAAGAGTAATGGCCTTAATATTTCTATTTTGTCTTTTTGCTCTAATTATTTGTCCATAATTGTATATTTTTCTCATTTTTTAACTGTTAGTTAATAATTTGTTAATTTTTTGTTAATATTTTTATCAATTTATCAATTAATATCAATAAAAAACTTTACTAGTTAATATTTTGTTAATATCCATACTGTATGAGCAATTTAATTAATTTTGTTAATAAAAACAAACCTTCTAACTGCGTTTCCTATCATGATGATATCTGTTTTGCAGAGCATAATCATGAGCAGGCAAATCAAGATTAATTAAAATATTCTTTGATCTAAATTCAAATTAAGTAAGTAGGTAATTTTAAAAATGTCAAATTCTAATGTGTCTTATGAGTTAAAAAGGTTCTCAGGAATTAAAAGAGATTACACCGAAAAAGAAGTTGAGAGATTAAGAGGATCAGTAAAAATCAGTTATTCAATTTGTGAACAACAATCAAAAAAATTATGGCGTTTGTTAAATACTGAAAACTATGTAAATACCTTGGGTTCTTTATCAGGTAATCATTCAGTACAACATGCAAAGGCTGGATTAAAAGCAATTTATGTGAGTGGATGGCAAGTGGCAGCGGATGCTAATACTGCTGGTGAAATGTATCCAGACCAATCTTTATATCCATTTGATAGTGCACCAAAATTAGTTGAGTCAATAAATAATGCATTAATAAGAGCAGATCAAATACAGCATATGGAACTTAATGATGGTGACATGAAATCTGAAAATCAAATTGATTATATGTTGCCCATAATTGCAGATGGAGAAGCAGGATTCGGAGGGCCATTAAATGTATTCGAATTAACAAAAAAATTTATAAAGGCTGGAGCTGCAGGAGTTCATTTTGAGGATCAGCTTGCCAGTGAAAAGAAATGCGGCCATATGGGTGGAAAAGTATTAGTTCCCACGGGCACAGCAATTAAAAACCTGAAAGCAGCAAGATTAGCTGCAGATATAGCTGATGTAACATTAATTATACTGGCTAGAACGGATGCTAATGCAGCAAAATTAATTACGAACGACCATGATGAAAACGATAAACCTTTTTTAACTGGAGAAAGATCTCCAGAAGGTTTTTTTTATGTTAAAAACGGAATCGAACAAGCAATATCCAGAGGTTTAGCTTATGCACCATATGCTGATTTAATATGGTGCGAAACTGCAACTCCGAATCTTGAAGAGGCAAAAAAATTTGCAGATGCCATACATAAAAAATTTCCTGGAAAAATCCTTGCATATAATTGTTCTCCTTCATTTAATTGGAAAAAACATTTAACGGATGATGAAATTTCTACTTTTCAAAAAAAAATTGCTGAAATGGGTTATAAATTTCAATTCATTACACTTGCAGGTTTTCATACACAAAATATCGCAATTTTTGAATTAGCGGAAAAATATAAATCTCAAGGAATGAGTGCATATTCAAAAATTCAAGAAAAAGAATTTGCCAAAGAAAAGGATGGATATACAAGTGTTAAACATCAAAGAGAAGTCGGAACTTCATATTTTGATGCTGTATCAAATACCATTAGTTCAGGAAAAAGCTCTACAACAGCAATGAAAGATTCAACTGAAACTGAACAATTTTAGTTAGATTTAAGTTTTTGAACTTGATCCCATGCTGAATTGATAGCTCTCATTTTTTTTTTACTTTCTTCAATAACTTCTTCAGGAACACCTTTACTTAGTAACAGGTCAGGATGATGTTCTTTGCTAAGTTTTAGATATCTTTTTCTAATTACTTGTAAATCATCATCAGATTTACTTTCTAAAACAACATAAGGGTTTAGTTTATCTGAATTTTTTCTACTTTCTTTAATTGAATTATATTGACTAGAACTTAACCCAAATATTTGAGCTATATGTTCTATCATATTTAATTCAGTTTCACTTATGTGCCCGTCAGCTTCTGCAATATAAAATAAAATATTAATCACTTCTTCAAGTACTTGAGAATTTTTCTTATAAATTTGTGCTATTTGTTGAGCATATGGCTCATAACCTGCCGCTTCCGTTTTTGCTTGATTAAATATTTTACCAACCTGATCTAACTCATTTTCTGGGATTTTTAGTTTATCTTTTACTGCTACAAGTTCTTCTCTACTTACACTTCCATCTGCTTTACTTAGTTTGGCCGATAAAACAATTAAAGATAAAGCAAATACTTGTTGGGGCTGCCTAAAAGATCTAAAACCACCTGCTGACCTTGCTCTTGATACTTTTCCACCTATAATAGATCCTAATAGCATACCAAATGGGCCGCCGAGAGAAAACCCTACCATTCCACCAATTAAACTTCCCCAGATAGACATATGATTAAATTTAAATATAATTTAATTTTTTTATGTTAACAACAAGTATAGTTCTTATAATTTTGTATATCATTTATAGGTGGTCCGTATCATGGATAGAATACTATAATCAACTTGATAAAAGATTTGGCATGTCTATCTGGAGATATAGTTATGATTATCCTGTTGTTGGAAAAAGAGACATTTCAATTTTAGATGATAAAGAATTTGTTTTACTTAGACGGAAAAGGAATAGGGTAGTTACATTTATGTACTTTACCTTCTTTTTATCATTTGTTGTATTTATGTCATTCATGAATCAGATTCTTTTGAGAATATTAAATTAATGATCGAGAATTTAGTTCTATTTAAAATCTTTAAGCCTATACTCCCACTCTCCCATTCTTTTATACTTAACTTTTAAAATCAAATTATTTTTTTTATCTATCCAAATGTCGAAATTTAATTTTTTATCATCTGGTAAATTCTCATTTTTAGATTTTAATTTATAGTGCTCTGCAGAATAATTTTGACCATTGATAATTAAGTTTTCATTTTTTATAAAACTTATAACTTGCTCTTTTATACTTCCAGAAAGTGGACTAATTTGTTTTTTGGCTTTTAAAATTTCATGGTTCCACCAATTTCCAATTACACAATCTAAGTCAGCTTTTCCTTTATATGATGATCCGTTGATAATAAATTTTTTAGAATTATTATCGTATTCTAAATTAACATATTTTTTTTTTTTATTTTGAAATGTATTTGATTTAAAATTAATTAATTTATTATCTTCATAAACTTCTATAGCTTCACTTAAGATAGAAAATATTTTTACACCCAATAATTCTACATTAAATTTAGTATAATTTTTTATTGTCATTTTTTTATCACCATGTTCAAAAAAATAATTGCTATACCCAACTATTTTACCATTCCTAACTACGTCCATTTCAATTTTAACAATTGCTTTGTAATGATCAGTATGAGCAAAAGCATCTTTTGAAAATAAAAGTAGTATAAATAAACAAATTTTTTTTTTCATTTTATTGGAATTTATCTCACGAAAGTATAAATAATACTTAAAATTATGTTTTTAACTATAAAAAAAATACCAAAAACTTCATGGAGTTCTAAAAAACCACTTAATTTAAAGCCAAAATTTTCGACTTTTTTATATTTGTGTTTAGGTTTAGCATTATTCGGTTTAGGTGAAGGGCTGTTAATAGTTTCATTTACAGGGGCATCTCCATGGAGTGTTTTAGCTCAAGGTATTTCATTGAATGTAAATTTATCAATCGGAACTATTACTTTGTTTATAAGTTTAGTTGTTTTAATTTTTTGGTTGCCTTTAAAACAAAAACCAGGAATTGGAACAATACTTAATGCATTAATAATCGCCATGATGATAGATATTTGTATTAAATTTGTACCAACACCAGAAAATTATATTTCCCAATTAATATTAGCGATAGTTGCTGTATTTACTGTAGGGTTTGGTGGTGGAATTTATTTAGTTGCAAATTTGGGAGCAGGACCAAGAGATGGCTTAATGGTAGGACTACAAAAAAAAACAAACATGCCAATAGCAGCAGTTAGAGCATTTCTTGAAATATCTGTAGTTACAGTTGGTTGGTACCTAGGAGGAACAGTTGGATTAGGAACTTTGTTATTTGCTTTTGGGATTGGCCCAGCTGTTGCTTTAGGACTTTTTTTAACAGAAAAGATTTTTAAATAAAAAAAAACCCCCGATTAACGGGGGTTTTAAATTTTTCTATATAACTAGATTGAAATGGAATTACATTCCCATTCCACCCATACCACCCATACCACCCATACCACCAGGAGGCATAGCAGGAGCTGAATCTTTTTCTTCTGGTTTGTCAGCTACCATTGCTTCTGTAGTAACAAGCAATCCAGCTATTGAAGCAGCATCTTGTAAAGCTGTTCTAACTACTTTTACCGGGTCTATAATTCCTTCTTTAAACATATCGACGTATTGTTCAGTTTGTGCGTCATATCCGTGAGAAGCTTTATTCATTTCTAAAAGTTTTCCCACGACAACTGATCCATCAACACCAGCATTTTTTGTAATTTGTCTAACAGGGGCCTGAAGTGCACTTTTTACAATCTCAACCCCAGCTTTTTGATCGTCACCTTTTACTTTTACCTTGTCTAAATCATTAGAAGCATAAAGTAATGCGCATCCACCACCAACTACTATACCTTCTTCTACAGCAGCTCTTGTGGCATTTAAAGCATCTTCAACTCTGTCTTTTCTTTCTTTTACTTCAACTTCTGTTGCTCCGCCGACCTTTATAACAGCAACACCACCTGCTAATTTTGCTAATCTTTCTTGAAGTTTTTCTTTGTCATAATCAGATGTTGTTTCTTCAACTTGTTGTTTTATTTGAGCACATCTTGCTTCAATATCTGATTTTTTTCCAGATCCACTTACAATAGTGCTGTTCTCTTTATCAACTTTTATTCTTTTTGCTGAACCAAGATCAGTAATTTTTACATTTTCAAGTTTAATACCAAGGTCTTCAGAAATTACAGATCCTCCAGTAAGAATAGCAATGTCTTCAAGCATTGCTTTTCTTCTATCTCCAAAACCTGGAGCTTTTACTGCAACCACTTTTAAACCACCTCTTAGTTTGTTTACTACTAATGTTGCTAAAGCTTCACCCTCAACATCTTCAGAAATAATCATAAGAGGTCTACCAGCTTGTACTACAGCTTCTAAAAGTGGAACCATTGGCTGTAAATTAGTTAACTTTTTTTCATGTAAAAGAATTAGAGGATTTTCCAATTCAGTTGTCATTTTATCTGCATTGGTTATAAAATAAGGTGACAAATATCCTCTGTCAAACTGCATACCTTCTACTACATCAAGTTCTGTTTCGATACCTTTAGCTTCTTCAACAGTTATAACACCTTCATTTCCAACTTTTTGCATAGCCTTGGAAATCATAGTGCCTATTTCTTTATCACCATTTGCAGAAATAGTTCCAACTTGTGCTATTTCATCACTGTCTTTAACTTTTTTGGCTGAAGAAATTAATTTTTCTTTAACATTTTCTACTGCAGCTTCTATACCTCTTTTTACATCCATAGGATTCATGCCAGCAGTAACATACTTACATCCTTCTTTTACTATTGATTGAGCTAAAATAGTTGCTGTTGTGGTTCCATCACCAGCTTCATCATTTGTTTTGCTAGCAACTTCTTTAACCATCTGAGCTCCCATGTTTTCAAACTTATCTTCCAAGTCAATTTCTTTTGCTACTGACACACCATCTTTTGTTGTCCTTGGAGCTCCATAGGATTTATCTATAACAACATTTCTACCTTTTGGTCCGAGTGTTACTTTTACTGTGTTTGCAAGTATATCAACACCTCTTAACATTGCTGATCTTGCATCTGCATCAAATTTAACTATTTTTGCCATTTTTACTCTCCTTAATTATTATTATTTTCCACTAGAAATACCCATAATGTCTGACTCCTTCATTATGCTGTATTCTTTTCCATCAATTTTAACTTCTGTTCCAGACCATTTTCCAAATAGTACTTTGTCACCAACCTTAACATCCATTGGTATTATTTTTCCATCCTCAGTTTTGGCACCTCCGCCTACAGCAACAACTTTACCTTCTTGCGGTTTTTCTTGTGCTGTGTCTGGTATTATTATTCCACCTGAAGTTTTTTCGCTGCTATCCAATACTTCAATTAATACTCTATCGTGTAACGGTTTGAATTTCATAAAATACTCCTATAAATATTGATTTCATATAGATATATGAACCAATGATTTCAAGCCTATATTTAAAATATATATATTCAAAAAAACAAAGAAATTAGCTGATTTTTGAGCTATATGTCCTTAATGGCATTAAATTTGGATAACAAAGGTCTTAAATCAATAGTTAATGAATTTGAATTATTTTTTATTGATATATGGGGAGTTCTTCATAATGGAATAAATCTATTTCAAAATTCAATTCAAGTTTTGAATGAATTAGAGGAAAATCAAAAAAAATATGTTTTATTAACAAATGCACCAAGACCAAATTTGGATGTAATAAATTTTTTAAAAAGAATGGGTTTAGATAAAAATAAGTGTCAAAAAGTTTATACTTCTGGAGAAGCTGCTCTTAGTTATTTAAATTCGAATTGGAAAAATTCAAAATTCTTCCATATTGGATCAACTAGAGATTTTAATTTATTTAAACTTTTTGAAAAAAATAAAGTAAATAACATTAATGAAGCTGAGCTATTATTATGTACAGGACTTTTTGACGATTATGATGAAGATTTAAATTTTTATAAGAGTCTACTAAAAAATGAAATAGATAAAAAAATGATATGCACAAACCCCGATCTAGTAGTGGATAGAGGAGAAAAAAGAGAATTTTGTGCCGGATCTATCGCAAAAGTATTTGAAGAGATAGGCGGAAAAGTCAATTATTTTGGAAAACCATATCCTTTAGTTTACAATCAGGCAGCAGACGTCAAAGGTAAAAAAGTTTTATGTATTGGAGATAATTTAAATACTGACATAAGAGGAGCTAACTTACAAAACTTTAGCTCTTTATTAATTTTAAATGGAATTCATAAAAATGAAGCTGATTATAGTTATGAAAAACTATTCGCAAAATATAATGTCACTGTAAATTATGTTCAAACAATTTTAAAATGGTAAAAAAAATTAAAATATATAAAAGTTTTAATATTTCAAGTTCAGATCAAAACGCAATAATTTTGATAGGTAATTTTGATGGACTTCATATAGGACACCAGAAGCTATTTAAGCAAGCACAAAAATATAAAAAATCAAAGAGATCTAAACTTGGCGTAGTAACTTTTGA
>CACAHI010000020.1 GCA_902532225.1 uncultured Pelagibacteraceae bacterium | reverse complement strand
TTATCTTTATTTACTTTTAGATGTGGAGCATGATCAGAACCAATTGTGTCATTAAAGTTATTTTTCACCGCATACCATAATCTATCATAATGAGATTTATCTCTTAAGGGTGGATTCATTTGAGCGTAAGTTCCGAGTTTGTTATAACAGTCTGGAGCAAACAAAGTTAAATGCTGAGGAGTAATCTCAAATGTAATGTTTCCTTTATGTTGAGATAAAAAATCAATCTCTTCTTTTGTTGTAATGTGAAGGATATGTGCTTTTTTATTATAGCGCTCTGCAATTTTAACAATTCTTCTAGTAGATGATATTGCGCACTCTACACTTCTCCAAACTGGATGGGTGTGAACATCCCCTTTTTTGATTAATTTTTTATTTATATTTAAAATCGACTCATCTTCAGAATGTACTGCTACAACCTTCGAGCTATTTTGAAAAACCTTATCGATGTCGTCTTCTTTAGCAACTAATAAATTTCCAGTTGATGACCCTGCAAATAATTTAATACCACAACAGCCTTCTAAATCTTTTAAACTTGCTAAATCTTCTGAATTTTCAGCTGTTGCTCCAAAATAAAAAGCATAATTGCAATACATTCTATTTTTAGCGAGATCTAATTTTCTTTGAAACTCTTTCATATTAGAAGTTGGAGGATTTGTGTTGGGCATCTCAAATACACTTGTTATGCCTCCTACAATTGCAGCTCTACTGCCTGAATGAAGATCTTCTGTATCAGTTGATCCAGGTTCTCTGAAATGTGTCTGGGTATCTATACATCCTGGAAGTACAATTAAATTTTCTGCATTATATATTTCCTTGGAAGAGTCTTGTATTGTATCATTAATAGTTGTTATTTTGCTGTTAGTTATGCCAATATCAGTTTTTTTCAAACTTCCATCAATAAAACAGGTACCATTTTTAATTATGAGGTCTAACATTTATTGAAAAAGTAATTATATTATAAATTAATAATAATCAATTATGAATAAAAATGACATTTATACTCTAGAAGATAGGGGAATACTTTATTTACAAGGAGAGAATATATTAGAATTTCTTCAAAATTTAATCACTAATGATGTTAATAAAGTAAAAGAAAATTATAGTTGTTTTGCGTCATTGTTAACACCGCAGGGAAAATATCTTTTTGATTTTATTATTATAAAACATAAAAATGGGTATTTTTTAGATTGTGAAAAAAAACAAATTGATCAACTTTATAAGCAACTCAATATTTACAAATTAAGATCAAAAGTAGAAATTTTAAATTTAAGTAACGAATTTGTGGTAGCGGCAATTAGTAGGGAGAAATTTCTTTCATTACAAAATGTAAAAGATGAACCTGGTTATACTATGAAGTATAATGAAGATTCTATTATACTAGATCCAAGAAATAAAGAATTAGGCGCTAGACTTATAATAAATTTAGAGAAGCTTGATCATTCAATTAAAAAACTAGAATTGAATTCAAAAGAGAGTAGTGAATATTATATGTATAGTCACAGATTAGGAATAGCTCAGCTAGACACTGATAAACTTCAAAACAAAATTTTTGGAATAGAATGTAATTTTGAAGAATTAAATGGAATAGATTTTAAAAAAGGATGTTATGTTGGACAAGAAAATACAGCAAGAATTAAACTTAAAAATAAGCTTTCAAAAAAATTATTTCCAATTGAAGTTATAGATGGTTCCATAAAAGCTGATGACGAAATATCTATAAATGAAAAACAAATAGGAAAAGTCATAATTAATAAAAAGTATCCTTTTGCATTAATTAAGTTTAATGATGAAAATTTTAATTTTGATAAAAAATTAAATTGTGGATCTGGTTCCATAAAAACCTTAAAACCAGTTTGGTTAAAATAGATTTTTTCACAAAGTACTAAGAACTCACAGGTTAAATGTCATATAGTCATTTACTATGTATTTTTGGTGCGGCCAGAGAGACTCGAACTCTCATGGGCAAGGCCCACACAGCCCTCAACCGTGCCTGTCTACCAGTTTCAGCATGGCCGCAGTTAGTTTATGCCACAGATTAATTGAATGACAATCATCTTTCAAGTTGGTAAATTTAGTCTATGGAATTTACTCCTGAAATAAAAAAAGCAACCGATCCTATTTATCAAAAAATTTCTAAAGTTGTACCAGAAATTGAATGGTCAATTCATGCTCCATATATTCATAAAATTAATAAATTAAAAAAAAAAAAGAACGCCGTAATACTTGCTCATAATTATCAAACTCCAGAAATTTATCATGGAATTTCAGATTTTTCCGCTGACTCACTCGCGCTAGCAGTAGAAGCAGCAAAAACAAAAGCAGATATAATCATTATGTGTGGAGTTCATTTTATGGCTGAGACTGCAAAATTAATGAGCCCAGAAAAAAAAGTTTTGCTTCCAGATATGACAGCGGGTTGTTCACTATCTTCTTCGATAACTGGTGAAGATGTTAGAAATTTAAAAAAAAAATATCCTGGAGTACCAGTGGTATCTTATGTGAATACTTCAGCAGATGTAAAATCTGAAACTGATGTTTGCTGCACATCAGCTAATGCAGTAAAAATTGTAAAATCTTTAGGAGTAAAAAGAGTAATATTTTTACCTGATGATTTTTTAGCTAAATATGTTGCATCCCAAACTGATGTTGAAATAATTTCCTGGAAAGGAACATGTGAAGTACATGAGCAATTTAACGATCAAGAAATAAATGAAATAAGAAGAAGCAATCCAGGAATAAAAATTATAGCTCACCCTGAATGCCCTCCTGATGTTATAAACGCTAGCGATTTTGCAGGATCAACAAGTGGTATGATAAAATATGTAAAAGATAATCAGCCAAAAAAAGTAATGATGGTTACTGAATGTTCAATGAGTGATAATGTACAAATAGACAATCCAAATGTAGAATTTATAAGACCTTGCAATTTATGTCCTCACATGAAAAAAATTACTCTTCCAAAAGTTTTGGACTGTTTAGAAAATGAAACAAATGAAATTTTAATGAAAGATGAAGTAATAGAAAAAGCTAGAAAATCAGTTGAGAGAATGGCAGAAATCGGCAGATAATATCTGTGTCTAAAATAATTTTAAATAAAAATTTTATAAGAAATATTTGCAAGTTAGCATTAAATGAGGATCTGTTCCCCGAGGGAGATATTACATCAGAACTTCTAAGCAATAAAATAAATAAAAAAATTAAAATTATTTCCAATCAAAATGGAATTATTGGAGGTTTAGAATTTGCAAAACAAACTTTTAATTTAATTGATAAAAAAATAAAATTTAAAAACAAAAAAAAAGAAGGATCAAAAATTAAAAAAGGGGATGTAATAGCTATAATTGATGGAAATATTAAAAACATTTTATCAGGAGAGAGAGTTGCTTTAAACTTTTTATCTCATATATCTGGGATCGCTACAAAAACAAATATGTTTGTAAAATTAATTAATAGCAAATGTAAAATTTGTTGTACTCGAAAAACTATTCCAAATATTAGAGTTATACAAAAATATGCAGTTAAACTTGGCGGTGGGACAAACCATCGGTTTAATTTAAGTGATGAATTTTTAATTAAAGATAATCACATAGGAGTCGATAAAAATATTGTTAAAGTTGTAAAAAAAGCTATTAAAAATAAAAGAAGAAAAGTTATTACTGTCGAAGTAGATAATTTAAGTCAATTAAGAAAAATAATGGGTCTTAGGTTTAATAGAATTATGTTTGATAATATGAATTACAAAACTATTCGATCAGGAGTAAAGCTTGTAAAAAAAAAATATGAAACTGAAGCCTCGGGAGGAGTGGGAATAAAGAGTATTAAAAAAATAGCGTCAACAGGGGTAGATAGAATATCAATAGGAGAACTAACTCATAGTTCTTCAGCTTTAGATATTAAGCTAGAAATTTAATTTTTTAGTTCTGCTTGAGCGGCAGCAAGTCTAGCTACTGGCACTCTATATGGTGAACAAGAAACATAGTTTAATCCAGTTTTAGAACAGAAATGTATACTTTTTGGATCACCTCCGTGTTCTCCACATATTCCTAATTTAATCTTTTTATTTTGTTTTTTACCTCTGATGCAAGCAATTTCTATTAAATCTCCTACACCATCATCTATTGATATAAATGGATCAATATCAAATATTTTATTTTCAATATAATCATTTAAAAATTTTCCACTATCATCTCGACTTATTCCGAATGTTGTTTGAGTCAAATCATTAGTTCCAAAACTAAAAAACTCTGCATGTTTTGCAATATCCTTTGCTTTTATTGCTGCTCTTGGAAGTTCGATCATGGTTCCAACTAAAAAATTTATTTTTGTATTGTTCTTATTTTGGACTTCTCTTGCAACTCTGATAACTAAATCTTTCATAATTCTTATTTCTGCTTCTGTTGAAACTAAGGGAATCATTATTTCTGGCAATATAGATTTATATTTTTTCTTTTTACATTCTATTAATGCTTCAAATATTGCTTTACATTGCATCTCATAAATTTCAGGATAAGAAATGCCTAATCTGCAACCACGATGTCCGAGCATTGGGTTGTGTTCATGAAGCTCTGAAATTCTTAGCTGAATATCTTCAACTGTCAAATTTAGTGATTTTGCTACATCTTCAATTTCTACATTATTTTTAGGTAAAAATTCGTGTAAGGGTGGATCCAATAATCTTACAGTGACTGGTAGGCCATTCATTATTTTAAATATTTCTATGAAATCTTTTTTTTGATGAGGTAAAAGTTTACCTAGTACTATACTCCTATCATCATTTGATTTTGATAAAATCATTTGCCTCACCAATAAAATTCTCTCTTCATCAAAAAACATATGTTCTGTTCTACATAAGCCAATTCCTTCTGCTCCAAATTCTCTTGCTGTTTTACTATCCATTGGTGTTTCTGAGTTGGTTCTTATCTTTAATTTTCTATATCCGTCTGCCCAACGCATAACTTTTGAAAAATCCCCAGAAATTTCTGGTTTTATAGTTTTAACTTCGCCTAAAATTATCCTTCCAGTCGAACCATCAATAGTAATAACATCTCCCTCTTTTACTTCATGCCCTTTTGTTTTAAAAATTTTATTTTGATAATCTATTTCGATTTCACTAGAACCAGAAACACACGGTCTACCCATTCCTCTGGCTACAACTGCAGCATGGCTTGTCATTCCACCCCTGGAAGTTAGTATTCCTTTTGCAGCATGCATACCGTGAATGTCTTCTGGCGATGTTTCTACTCTTACTAAAATTGTATTTTGCATCATTCCATTAAGTCTTTCTGCTTCATCTGATGAAAAAACTACCTTTCCACTTGCTGCACCTGGTGATGCTGGCAAACCTTTAGCAATTACATCTATATTACTTTTTTCATCTAATGTGGGATGCAAAAGTGCATCTAATCCATTTGGATCAATTCTTAAAATTGCTTGTTTTTTTGAAATTAATTTTTCTTTAACCATGTCTACAGCTATTTTTACCGCGGACTTAGCAGTTCTTTTTCCAGATCTAGTTTGTAAGATCCATAGCTTCTGATTTTCCACTGTAAATTCAACATCTTGCATATCTTTATAATATTTTTCTAGGGTTTTTAAAATTTTATCTAATTGTTTAAATACTTTGGGCATAGACTCCTCCATTGAGTTATCTTTTGAGCCTGCATTTTCTCTTTCTTTTTTAGTTATGTATTGAGGAGTTCTGGTGCCAGACACTACGTCTTCGCCTTGAGCATTAATTAAATATTCACCATAAATTTCTTTTTTTCCAGTTGAGGGGTTTCTTGTAAAAACAACACCAGTAGCACAATCATTACCCATGTTTCCAAAAACCATTGACTGAACATTAACTGCTGTTCCCCACTCGGATGGTATTTGGTTAAGTTTTCTATAAACTTTTGCTCTATTGCTTTCCCAGGATAAAAATACAGCTGATATAGCTCCAATAAGTTGTTCATTTATATCTTGAGGGAAATGTTTGTTAGTCTTTTCTTTAACTGCATTTTTAAAATCTTTTATCAAACCGTTCCAATCTTCAACATCTAGTTCGGTATCTAAAAGCACTCCTTTTGTAAGTTTGTAATTTTCAATTAACTCTTCGAAATGGTAGTTTTCGACTCCCATAACAACGTTGGCATACATTTGAATAAATCTTCTATAACTATCGTTTGCAAATCTACCATTGGATGTTTTTTTTGCTAATGCTTTAACTGTTTTATCATTTAATCCAAGATTTAATATTGTATCCATCATTCCAGGCATCGAAATTCTTGCTCCTGATCTAACCGAAACTAATAAAGGGTTAGTTGAATCACCAAATTTTTTTCCAGTCTGTGCTTCAATTTTTTTAATCTCTTTCTTAATTTGTTTTAAAATATTGTTTTTAATTTTTTTTTTACTCTTATAAAACAAATCACATGCTTCTGTGGATATAGTAAATCCTGAAGGAACTGGAAATCCCATTCTTCCCATTTCAGCAAGATTTGCTCCTTTGCCTCCAAGAATATTTTTTGGAAGTTTAATATTTTTTGTTTCTTTTGATGTGAAGTTAAAAACAAGCTTTTTCATTATAAACTTTCTATCTTTGAAAAATTAAAATAATTATCGAAGGTTTTACACAACATTTTCAAAAGTTCTAGTCTATTTTTTTTAATAACATTATCTGCATCATTAACCTTAACATTGTCAAAAAACTCTGTTACTTCCAGTTTTGCTGAGGCTAGGCTTTTCAATAAACCTTTATAATCATTTTCTCTACTAATGCTTGAAAATTCTTTTCTAATATCATGAATTTTTTTATATAATTTTTTTTCAAAGTCATTTTTAAAAAGCCCTGGATCTGCTATGTCTGAGATTTCTAAATTATTTTTATTGATCTCGTCAATTAAAATATTAGATGCTCTTTTGTAAATAAAAATTACATCCAAACCGATATCCTTCGAAATCATGTTATTTAACGTATTGGCCTTTTTGTAAATTTTTAAAATATCATCTATATTATATGATGAAGTTGAACTTTCTATAATATCTTGTCTAACATTTTTTTCTTTCATATAATTTTTAAACCTATCTTTTAGAAATATTGCTAAGTCTTTTGATGTATTTTCTGAATTAAAATTTAAATTTTGTTCATTATACAATTGAAGTGAATAATTAATTAAATCTCTCAATTTAATTGTTTTTCTATTTTCTAGAATTATTTTAATCATTCCTATAGCTAAACGTCTTAAAGCATAAGGGTCTTTTGAACTTGTTGGTTTTAAATTTATTCCAAAAAAACCAACTAAGGAGTCTATTTTATCACTTAAAGCTAATGCTATGCTATAAGGTTTTTTTGGTATTTGACTATCAGTTCCAATAGGTAAATAATGTTCACTTACAGCTAAACATATATCCTTATCAAAGCCTTGCGCTTCTGCAAAATATCCTCCAAGTACTCCCTGTAATTCTGGAAATTCGCCAACCAAATCTGAAAGTAAATCTGTTTTACAAATAGATGCTGATATTTCTACTTTCTCTTTACTTATTAATAATTCATCAGAAATTAATCCTGCGAGTTTTCTAATTCTTTGAGCTTTATCAAAATAAGTACCAAGACCTTTAAAATAGTTAATATTACTAAGTTTTGAGATCTGTTTAACTAAACTTTGAGATTTATTTTTTTTCCAAAAAAATTCAGCATCACTTAATCTTGCATCTACTACTCTTTCATTGCCTAATTTAATTAGCCCTTTTTTGTCAGAATTATCAGCAACAACAAAAAAACTATTTGTTAAATTTTCTTTACGATCAAAAGTCGGAAAATATTTTTGATGATGCTGCATTGTTATAACTATTATTTCTTTTGGAATTTCCAAAAATTTTTTATCAAAAGAACAAAATATTATTCTAGGTTTTTCAACTATTCCTGAAACTTCAATTAATAACTTTTTATCTATATTGATTTTTAGATTTTTTTTATTTGATAATTTAATTAATTCTTTTTCTATTTTATTTTTTCTTAATTCATTATCAATTATAACTTTTATATTTTTAAAATAGGATAAATAAGAATTAAAATTTTTGAAGGTTTTAGTTTTTTCCTCAAAATCCTTATCTACAAAAGTAAAATTCGAGCTTGATAAATGGTGGTATTTAAATTCCATAGGTTTTCCATCAAAAATAGCTAAAATTGATTTAAGAGGTCTGGCCCAATATAAGTCAAACTCCCCCCATTTCATTGATTTTTTCCATTTTATCGTTTCTAAAATTTTTGGCATGTTGTCATTAAGGATTTGGACTGTTTTTAATTTTTTATATGGTTTTTTAAAAAAATAAAATTCTCCTTTATTAGTTTCTTTTTTGTAAATTTCCTTAATATCAATTCTATTTGATTTAACAAAACCTTGTATTGCTTTATCAGGAGCGCTGGCGTTCGGTCCTTTAACTTCTTCCGGATTTTGAACTATTTCTTTATTAATATTTTTAAAATAAATTACTAGTCTATTTGGAGTTGATAATGCTCTAACATCGTTTTTATATTTAATGTTTTCTTTATCAAAAAAAGTAATCAGGCTTGTTTTTAAATTTTCTCTGGCTGTGGATTGCAAGTTTGCAGGAATTTCCTCTGTAAAAAGTTCTAAAAAGAATTCAGACATTCTATTTTTGGCTTTCAAGCCAAACTTGACCAACTCCCTTTACTAAGTCTCTAATTCTTGAAATATATTCTGCTCTTTGAGCAACACTAATCACTCCTCTTGCATCAAGTATATTAAATAAATGACTAGCTTTTAAACATTGATCATAAGCTGGTAATGATATTTTTTTTTCAATAAGAGACTTGGCTTCTAATTCAAGCATATCAAAAATTTTGAATAAATTTTCAGTGTTTGCGTGTTCAAAATTATACGCTGAAAATTCTTTTTCAGCTTGATGAAAAACTTCTCTATATTCAATTCCTTCATTATTCCACAAAAGATCAAACACATTTTTTTTTTGTTGAGTGAACATGCAGATTCTTTCTAGGCCATAAGTTAATTCAACTGAAACTGGTTTGCATTCCATACCAGCCATTTGTTGAAAATAAGTAAATTGGGTAATTTCCATTCCATCACACCAAACTTCCCATCCTAGACCAGCAGCTCCAAGAGTTGGGCTTTCCCAATCGTCTTCAACAAATCTAATATCGTGATCTTTGTGACTGATGCCAATAACGTTTAAACTATTTAAGTAAAGTTTTTTTATTTCTTTTGGAGATGGCTTTATTAAAACTTGAAACTGATAATAATGTTGTAATCTATTTGGATTGTCTCCATACCTTCCGTCGGTTGGTCTTCTTGATGGTTGAACATACGCAACTTTCCAAGGTT
>CACAHI010000019.1 GCA_902532225.1 uncultured Pelagibacteraceae bacterium | reverse complement strand
ATATAAAAAGTGAATAGAAGAAATTTTATACAATATATGGGATGTACGTGTCTTTCTTTGGGCATTTCTTCATGTACTACTGCTCCTATAACAGAAAGAAGACAACTTAAACTACTCCCAGAATCAAAGTTAAATATGCAAGCAGCTCAAATTTATGAAAAAGTAAAAAGAAAAGAGAAACTAATTAAATCAGGAAAAGAAATTGAAAGTATAAAAAAAATCGGGGAAAAAATGGAATTTGCAATTGGTGAATATTTTTACAAAAGCAATCTTCCAGATCCAACAGTAAATTTTGATTGGGAATATATTCTTATTGATAATAAAAAAATTAAAAATGCTTGGTGTATGCCTGGTGGTAAAATCGGTGTATACACAGGAATACTTGAAATAACTAAAAATACAAATGGGTTAGCAGCAGTAATGGGTCATGAGATAGCGCATGCTGTTGCAAAACATTCTATTGAAAGGGCTAGTAGAGGAGTTTTAATTAATACTGGAACTCAAATTATAGATATTGTTTCGGGTGGTAAATTATCATCGGTAAATAGAGCTACTGGCATGGATACAGTTGGTTTACTTTCGCAAATTGGTTTAATGAATCCATTCAGCAGAACTCAAGAAAGCGAAGCAGATTATTTGGGATTAATTTTCTCATCAATTTCTGGTTATGATATTAGAGAAACTATTAAAGTCTGGGAAAGAATGAAGGAATTCTATAAAGGAAAAGAACCGCCATTGTTTCTAAGTACTCACCCATCTTCTAGCAATAGAATAGCAAATTTAACTGAGTGGATAAATGAAGTGATTATTAAATATCCACCTATTACATAAAATTTAATAAATTTTTTATGGTGAGCCGTGCTGGATTCGAACCAGCGACCCATTCCTTAAAAGGGAATTGCTCTACCAACTGAGCTAACGGCCCACTAAATTAAAATCTTATAGAGCTTATTTACAAAAAATCAATATGCTAAAATAATAAGATTTAAATTTTACCTATATATTTATCATGGAATTTATCAAAAGTTCCATTATTTATATTTTTTCTAATTTCTTTCATCAACTCTTGGTAAAAATTAATATTATGTAATGTCAACAACATCGAACCCAAAATCTCATTTGTTTTGAATAAATGATTAATATAATTTTTAGAAAACTTATTTAATCCAAAAATTGAAACATTTTTATCAATAGGTGTATTATCATGCTGATATTTAGAATTTCTAATATTCATTCTTCCATTCCATGTAAAAGCTAAGCCAGTTCTACCTGATCTTGTAGGCAAAACACAATCGAACATATCTATGCCTCTTTTAACAGCACCAATTATATCTGAAGGTGTGCCTACTCCCATTAAATACCTAGGTTTGTCTTCTGGTAAATGTTTCTTAAGAGAGTCTAATACAGAAAACATTTCTTTTTGAGACTCACCAACAGCTAGACCTCCTATTGCATATCCATCAAAATCAATTTTAACTAATCTATCTAAAGATTCCTTTCTTAAATCATCAAATAGACCACCCTGTACTATTCCAAATAAACCCTTTTGCGGGTTATTTCCAAAAGCAATTTTTGATCTTTTTGCCCAATACATCGAAAGATCCATTGATTCATTTATAATATTTTTATCATCATTTTTTTTTGGACACTCATCCATAACCATTACTATGTCTGAATCTAATCCTTTTTGAATTCTAATACTTTCTTCTGGACTTAGAATAAATTCTTTACCATCTATGTGTGACTTAAAAATAGCACCTTTTTCACGATTAATTTTATTTAACTTTGATAATGACATAACTTGAAAGCCACCTGAATCAGTAAGAATAGGAAGTTTACAATTCATGAATTTATGTAAGCCACCTGCACTAATAATTCTATCAACACCTGGTCTTAACATTAAATGATAAGTATTAGATAAAATTATTTCACTCCCAGTTTTAATTACATCATCAATAAACGTAGCTTTAACTGTTCCTTGAGTGCCAACTGGCATGAAGGCTGGGGTTTGTATATTTCCACGGTGAGTTTCTATTAGACCAGTTCTTGCGAATTCGTATTTTTTACCGACATTAAAATAAAACTTTTTTAATGACATTGAACATTATTATTTAGATTTAAAACTGATAATTTTATCTGGATCTGAAACTGAACCGTTATTATTTTCGTCACCTCTTTTGATCTTATCTACTAATTCCATGCCTTCTATAACTTTTCCAAAGACTGTATATTGTCTATCTAAAAATGAAGCTTCTTTAAAACATATAAAAAATTGACTGTTAGCACTATTAGGGTCTTGAGATCTAGCCATTGATAATGTTCCTCTTTCATGTGGAAGATTATTAAATTCTTGTTTAAGATCAGGTAAGTCAGAACCACCCATACCTGCTTTTCTTAAATCAAACTCATCATTTGAACTATTGCCAAATTTAACATCACCAGTTTGAGCCATGAAACCATCGATAACTCTATGAAATACAACATTGTCGTATTGTCCACTGTCTGCTAGTTCTTTAATTCTTTTAACATGATTTGGAGCCGCATCTTCAAATAACTCTATTTTCACATCACCATCTTTTAACTTTAAAATCATTATATTCTCCTTTGCTATTAAATTATTGTTAAAAATTATTAAAAAAAAAATACTAAATAAAAATTTATGCATATTTATCTTTTAGTGCTTTAACGGTACTTTTGGTTGTAAATTTTTTAATATCACCACGCAATTCGGTAATTTCTTTAATTAACTTTGAAGAAATAATTTGCTTATCTGCATCTGACATTAAAAATAAAGTTTCTATGCTATTATTTAATTTTTTGTTCATACCCGAGAGTTGAAATTCATATTCAAAATCTGACACAGCTCTAAGTCCTCTTAGTATAACAGTTGATTTTAATTTCTTGCAAAGATCTGTGGTAAGTGAATCAAAAGATATAACTTTTATATTTGATTTCTTAAACTTTAAATCTTTAAATAAAGCATCGTTAACAATTTTAATTCTTTCATATGAATCAAATAAACACTTTTTAGAGTTTGACTCAGAAACAGCAACTATTATTTTATCAAAAATTTTTAATCCTTTTTTTATTACATCGATATGACCAAATGTTATAGGATCAAAGGTACCAGGATAAATTGCTGATTTTTTCATCAAATTAAATTATCATCAATTTTAATAGCTGATACAACTTTTTCATCACCAGATAGTTTGATTATACGTACACCTTGAGTATTTCTGCCTGCAATTCTTATTTCTTTTACAGCACACCTAATCACTCTACCTTTGTTTGTTGAAATTAATAATTCGTCTCCTTCAAAAACTGGAAATGATGATGAGACGTTTCCATTTCTGGATGAATTAACTATACCAATAATACCTTTACCGCCTCTGTTTGTTACTCTAAAATCATAATGTGAAGTTCTTTTTCCATAACCATTTTCAGTAACTGACAAAATATATTTTTGTTTAATTTTAACCTCATTTTTAGAATCAGAAATCGACTTTCCATTTTTTTTATTTTTATCATGATCAATAATTGAAAGAGAAACAATATCGTCTTTTTCAGATAAATTTATTCCTCTAATTCCTTTAGATGAACGTCCTTTAAAAACTCGTAATTTTTTTGATTCAAATCTAATACATTTACCTAATCTTGTACTTAAAATTATATCTTGATCATCTTTACACAACTTAACTCCAATAATTTTATCATCACCATCTAATTTCATTGCAATTTTTCCAGCATTATTAATTTGTTCAAAATCACTAATACTATTTTTTCTGATTTTACCTTTTGATGTAGCAAATATTATATGTGTATCCTTTAATTCAGACGATTGATCTGGAAAAGGCATTATTGAGCTTATAGATTGATGGTTTTTTAATGGTAATATATTAAAGAGAGATTTTCCTTTTGAAGAAGATGATCCTTCAGGTATTTTCCAGGCTTTTATTTTATAAACTAATCCTTGTGTTGAAAAAAATAAAACTGGCGTATGAGTATTAACGGATAAAGTTTGAACAACTGAATCTTCATCTCTAGTTTTAATGCCTGATTTACCTTTACCACCTCTTTTTTGTTGTTTAACTTTATCTAAAAGACTTCTTTTAATATACCCTTGCAATGTAACAGTAATAATAACTGACTCTTTTTGAATAGTTTCTTCTATATCATAATTTAAAACAGCATCAGTTATTTTAGTTCTTCTTGGAATTGAATATTTATCACGAATGTGCTTAAGTTCATCACTTATAACACTTAAAAGTTCTTTCTTTGATGAAATAATTTTTTTATAAGAAATAATCATTTTTGACAAATCATTAATTTCATTCTCAATTTCTTTAATTCCAAGTGCTGTAAGTTTTTGTAAACGTAATTCTAAAATCGATATTACTTGTTGTTCAGATAAACTATATGATGTAATATTTTTTTTATTTTCTATCATTGAAATCAATTTTTTTGATTTATTAATTTTCCATTTTGTTGTAAGTAAAGTTTTTTTGGCTTCTTCTGGTGACTTTGAGCTTCTAATTATTTTTATAACTTTATCTAAATTATCTACAGCAACTGACAAACCAATTAATATATGTGCTCTTTCTTCGGCTTTTTTTAAATTATATTTTGTTCTTTTTACGACAACATCTTTTCTAAAATTTAAAAAATTTTCTAAGAAATCTTTTAAAGAGCAAGTTTTAGGTTTATTTTCAACAATTGCTAATGTATTAAATCCGAAAGAACTTTCCAAAGGTGTAAACTTATATAATTGTCTTTTTATAGTTTCAGGTTCAACGTTTCTTCTTAAATCTATAGAAACTCTTATACCTTGATGATTTGATTCATCTCTTATATCGCTTATTCCTTCTATTTTTTTATCTCTTACAAGTTCAGCAACTTTTTCATTAAGATTTGATTTGTTAACTTGATAAGGAATAGAAGTAATTACTATTCTATCTTTTCCATTTTTTAAATTTTCAACTTTTACTTCACCTCTAATTTTAAATGATCCTCTGCCAATTTTATAACCTTCTTTAATGATGTTTTTTCCCACTATAACACCGCCGGTTGGAAAATCTGGTCCTGGTATATGTTTCATTAACTCGGTAATTTTTATTTCGTTATTGTTAATTAATGCTAAAGTTCCATTTATTACTTCAGCTAAATTATGAGGGGGTATGCTAGTAGCCATACCAACTGCTATCCCTCCTGCTCCATTAACTAGTAAATTTGGAAATTGTGCTGGTAAAACTTCAGGTTCTTTTTCTGTTTCATCATAATTACTTTTAAAATTAACAGTATTTTTTTCTATATCATCAATCAAAAACTGAGTTACTTTTGAAAGTTTTGTTTCGGTATACCTCATAGCTGCTGCTTTATCTCCATCTATAGATCCAAAATTTCCTTGACCATCAATCAATGGTAAACTCATAGAAAAATCCTGAACCATTCTTACTAAAGCATCATATATTGCTTGATCACCATGCGGGTGATATTTACCCATTACATCACCAACAATTCTAGATGATTTTCTAAAGTGTTTGTTCCAATCGTAGCCACCTTTATGCATTGCATATAAAATTCTTCTGTGAACAGGTTTAAGTCCATCACGAACATCTGGTAATGCTCTACTAATAATTACGCTCATTGCGTATGATAGATATGATGAGCTAATCTCATCATACATTACAATAGGCTTAATATTTTTTTCAGTAATTTGATTTTTATCCATATTTATTAAAATGGAATATCGTCGTCTAATTCACTAACATCTTGTGAAATATCTTCGTTAGTTTTTTTCCCGTTATTGTTAATTTGCTCTGTGGAAGATTTGCCGCTTAACATTGTTAAAGATGAATTATATCCTTGTATAACAACTTCTGTTGAATATTTATCTTGTCCTGATTGTTCATCTTTCCATTTTCTTGTTGAAAGTTGGCCTTCAACATAAATCTGAGCACCTTTTTTTAGATATTGCTGAACAACGTTAACCAAACCTTCATTAAATACAACTATACGGTGCCATTCAGTTTTTTCTTTTTTCTCACCAGTATTTTTATCTTTCCAAGATTGACTTGTGGCAAGACTTAACCTGGCTACACTTTTGCCATTAACCATTTGTTTTATATCTGGGTCTGCGCCTAAACGGCCTATTAATAAGACTTTATTTAAACTTCCTGCCATAGTATTTTTATATATATTTATTATATCACAAAACAGATTGAATATAAATTTTATAAAATAAAGCAACATAATTTATGCTAAAAAAGATAGTTATAAAGGGCGCAAAAGAACACAATTTAAAGAATATTTCTCTAGATATTCCGAAAGAGAAATTTATTGTTATAACTGGTCTGTCAGGATCAGGAAAATCTTCATTAGCATTCGATACAATTTATGCAGAAGGTCAAAGAAGATATGTCGAAAGTTTGTCAGCGTATGCAAGACAGTTTTTAGACAAAATGAAAAAACCAAATGTCGAATTAATTGAGGGATTAAGTCCTGCAATCTCAATTGAACAAAAAAATACATCAAAAAATCCACGATCTACCGTTGCAACTGTAACAGAAATTTATGATTACTTGAGAGTGTTATATGCAAGAATTGGTGTGCCCTACTCTCCATTTACAGGAAAGGCTATTCAATCGCAGACCGTAACACAAATAGTGGATAAAATTAAAGTACTTCCCAAAAAATCTACAATATTTTTGTACGCGCCAATTGTAAGAGGTAGAAAAGGTGAATACAAAAAAGATATTTTAAATTATAAAAAAAGAGGTTTTAGAAAAATTAAAGTTGATGGAACTGTATATGATATAGATAAAGCCCCTGAGTTAAATAAAAAAGTTAAGCATGATATATCAATATTAGTTGATAGAATTGTTTTAAATTCATCCTTAGGAAACAGATTGGCTGAAAGTGTAGAAACTTCTTTAAATATAGCAAATGGTTTAATTATTGTTGAATATGAAAATGAAACTTTACCAAAGAAATATAGAAAAATAGAAAAATTATTATTTTCTTCTAAATTTGCTTGTCCTGAAAGTGGTTTTACTATCGAAGAAATAGAACCTAGATTATTTTCTTTTAATAGCCCATACGGTGCATGTGAAGAATGTGAAGGAATAGGAGTAAAACTAAATGTTGATCCTAAACTTGTAGTTCCAAATGAGAAAAAAAGTTTAGAAGATGGTGCAATCGAGCCGTGGTCTAAATCTGCTTCACTATATTATGCACAAACGTTAGCATCATTAGCTAAACATTATCAATTTTCCTTATCTGAGAAATGGAATAAATTATCTAAAAAAATAAAAGATGTAATATTATATGGCTCTGATGATGAAGAAATAAAGTTTTCTTACGATGATGGTTATGAAAAATACTCATATAAAAAAACATTTGAAGGAGTTGTTAATAACCTTGAAAGAAGATACTTGGAAACTGATAGCGATTGGAAAAGAGAAGAAATCTCTCAATATCAATCCGATACTAAATGTGAAGCATGCAAAGGATTACGACTAAAAGAAGAAGCTTTATGTGTAAAAATTAACCAAAAAAACATTAGTCAAACAACAGAATTTTCAATAACTGAAGCCAAAAAATGGTTTGAACAATTAAATTTTAGTTTAAATGAAAGAGATCTTAAGATTGCTCAACATATATTAAAAGAAATTAATGAAAGATTATCCTTTTTGCTAAATGTTGGTTTAGACTATTTAACATTATCAAGAGAATCCGGAACGCTATCAGGTGGAGAGTCGCAAAGAATTAGATTAGCTTCTCAAATTGGATCGGGGTTAACTGGTGTTCTTTATGTTTTAGATGAACCATCAATTGGTCTACATCAAAAAGATAATATTAAATTAATAAATGCATTAAAAAGATTAAGAGATTTAGGAAATACAGTTATTGTAGTAGAGCATGATACTGAAACTATGGAGAACGCTGATCACATAGTTGATTTAGGACCTGAAGCTGGAAATAAAGGTGGTGAAGTTGTTGTTCAAGGTACTTTGGATGATGTAGTAAAAAATAATTTAAGTATTACTGGTCAATATTTATCAAACAAAAAATTTATACCTTTACCAAAAAATCGAAAGATCGCTAAGAATGGAAGATATTTAGAAATAACTGGAGCCTCAGGCAATAATTTAAAAAATGTTGATCTAAAAATACCTCTTGGAACATTCACATGTGTTACCGGTGTTTCAGGAAGTGGAAAATCAACTTTAGTCTTGCAAACTTTATATAATGCTCTCAATCTAACTTTAAATAATAATAAATCTAGAAAAATTCCAAAACCATTTAGAGGATTTAAAAATATAGAACTTGTTGACAAAATAATTGATATAGATCAATCACCTATTGGCAGAACACCGCGCTCAAACCCAGCTACATACACGGGAGCATTTGGACCTATAAGAGATTGGTTTACAAATCTACCTGAGTCTAAAAGTAGAGGTTATAAGCCCGGAAGATTTTCTTTTAATGTTAAAGGGGGAAGATGTGAAGCATGTGAAGGTGACGGGGTTATTACTTATGAAATGCACTTTTTACCAGATGTTTACATTACATGTGATGAATGTAAGGGTAGTCGATACAATAGAGAAACTTTGGAAATTAAATTCAAAGATAAAAGTATTGCCGATATTCTTAATATGACAGTTGATGAAGGTTGCGATTTTTTTATAAATATCTCAAATATTAGATCTAAACTATTAACTTTAAAAAAAGTAGGTCTAGGATACATAAAAATTGGGCAACAAGCGACAACTCTTTCCGGTGGTGAAGCACAAAGAATAAAATTAGCAAAAGAATTATCTAAAAGATCAACTGGCAGAACAATGTATATTTTAGATGAGCCAACTACCGGATTACATCAACATGATATAAAAAAGTTGCTTGAAATACTGCACACATTTGTCGCAACTGGAAATACTGTTGTTGTTATTGAACATAATCTTGACGTAATAAAAACTGCTGACCATATTATAGATATGGGCCCAGAAGGTGGGATTAATGGTGGTGAAATAATTGCACAAGGAAAACCTGAAGATATATGTAAAATTGACAAGAGTTATACAGGAAAATTTTTAAAGAATTTTTTAAATTCAAAATATAAAAAAACCGCTTAATATTTGTGATAAATTAATGTATAACTAGTTAATGGTAAAAATTCTACAATCTTTATCTAAAACAATTCACTTATCGATAGCTATTTCTATTGTTTTATTTATTGGACTTTTTTTCTCAAATGGTGGATTTGATTTTGACAGATCATTCTGGTCCTGGATTTTTAGATATATACATGTTGTAGTAGGAATTATGTGGATTGGACTGTTATGGTATTTCAACTTTGTTCAAATACCTAATATGGCAAAGATACCAGATGAACAAAAACCTGCAATTGGTAAAGTAATAGCTCCATCTGCTCTATTTTGGTTTAGATGGGCAGCTCTTCTTACTGTTATTTCTGGATTAATACTTGCTACAATAAATGGATACGTACATAGTGCTATGACTTTAGGCATTGGTTCTGGTGGTGGAAAAAATACCGCTATAGGAATTGGTATGTGGCTAGGAATAGTAATGGCTATTAACGTTTGGTTTGTAATATGGCCAAATCAAAAAAGAGCTTTGGGAATTGTTGAATGTGATGCAGAAAAAAAAGCTCAATCTGCAAAAACAGCAATGCTTGTTTCTAGAACCAATACATTGCTTTCACTGCCAATGTTGTTGTCTATGGTAGCGGCGCAAAACTTATATTAGTTTTCATTTTCATCTTTTGAAACTGTCTTTAAAGAAACTCTTAAATAAACTAATATTGGATTAGCTATATAAATAGATGAATAAGTACCAAAAA
>CACAHI010000018.1 GCA_902532225.1 uncultured Pelagibacteraceae bacterium | reverse complement strand
CTCATAATTTGATTTTTTAATTATTTCACAAATATCTGGGTTTCTTTCAAGAGCCATTGCAACACCAAATATAGTTATTGGTATTTTTTTCTCCTGAAATATTTTATGTAATCTCCAAAAACCTCTTCTAGATCCATACTCATAAAAAGATTCCATATTAATGTGCCTTCCTTTTATTGGCTTGGCGCCAATTATTTCCGATAAAAAAGTTTCTGAGTGTGCATCACCATGAAGAATGTTATTTTCTGCTCCTTCTTCATAATTTAAAACAATTTGAAGTGCTAATTTTGCTTTGTTAGGCCATATTATTTTTGGATCTTTTGATCCATAGCCGACCATATTTCTTGGATATTTTTTGGGCATACAAAATTATAAATTAAATTTATTCTCTTAACAAATTATTATTAGTTTAAAATAGATTTATTTTTGATTCCTTCTAATAATTCTAAACATTTTTTGATCTGACTTAGCTCTATAAATTCATCAACTTTGTGAGCTTGCTCTATAGACCCAGGTCCACAAACTACTGTGCTTATACCTATTTCTTGAAATAACCCAGCTTCAGTTCCAAAAGAGACAACGTTTCTTGAATTATCACCTGTAATATTAGATATGAGTTCACATGCATCAGATTTTTTGTTTCTATAAAATCCAATTATTTCTCCAATAATTTCTTTTTTAATAGATGAGTAAGGGTAAATTTTTTTCATATCAGGAAGTAGTTTTTCGTTAACAAATTTATCTATTTCTTTATTTACAAAGATACCATCTTCTTTTACTACTGGTCTCAGCTCCCAATCTACTTTGCATTTATCTGCAATGACATTTCTAGCAATTCCACCTTCCATTCCTCCAATTTGCAAAGTTGTATATGGAGGATTAAAAATAGAATCTTTTGGGGCTTTAGATTTTAACGTTTCTCTCAATTCTAATAATTTATTAACAAATTTAACTGCATACTCAACTGCATTAACCCCTTTATCAGGAGCGGACCCATGTCCTGCCAAACCTTGAAAATGTGTAGTGTACTCATAGCAACCTTTATGAGCATCAATAATTTTCATATTTGTTGGCTCTCCAACAATACATATTCCATTTTTAATATTTCTTTTTTTTAATTCTTCAATTAATAAAGGAGCTCCTTGGCAAGCAGTTTCTTCATCAAAAGTAAATGCAAAATGAATATCTCTATCTAAGTTAGCTTTGGAAAATATTGGCGCATAAGCGAGAGAGCAAGCAATAAAACCTTTCATATCACATGAGCCTCTTCCATATAATTTATCTTCCTTAATAGTTGCTTTAAAGGGATCTGTTGACCAACTTTTTGAAACTGGAACTACATCAGTATGGCCTGAGAGTATAATTGGTTTTTTTCCATTAACTTTCTTTGCTTTAAGCGTGGAAAATAAATTAAATCTTTTTTTCTCATCATCAAAAGTTCTAAAAGATGAGGCGCCCAAAGCTTTTAGAATATTTTCGCAGTAATCAATTAATTTTTCATTGTTTTCACCGGAAACAGTTCTAAATGAAATTAAATCTGATAAGATTTTAATTGCATTTTCATAAAGATACTTTGAATTATTTTCTGTACTCATATGTATTTTTAATTATATATTAATTTTATGAAAGAACAAATAACCTACGAAACATTTGACAAAGTAGATATACGTCTAGGAACAGTAATCTCAGTAAAAAAAAACGAAAAAGCAAGAAAGCCTTCATTAGTAGTCGAAGTTGATTTTGGCGATGAAATTGGCATTAAACAATCCTCAGCACAGATTACTCATTATTATAATGAGGAAAATTTAAAGGGAAAACAGGTGATAGGTGTGTGTAATTTTCCTGAAAAAAATATTGCTGGAGTATTGTCACAAGTTTTAATTCTAGGATCTATAGATAAAGAAGGAAGAGTCACTTTAGTTCATCCATCTCAAAAAGCTGAAAATGGCTTGCCAATAGCATAAAGTTATGCATCCAGAAATAATATCTTTATGTTTGTTTATGTTTGTTACAAGCTGTTCTCCTGGACCTAATAATATTGTTGCATCTTATTCTGGTTTTAATTTTGGTGTTTTAAAAACAATACCACATATGTGTGGTGTTATTTTTGGTTTTACAACTCTCGTTACTATTATGAATTTTGGATTAGTAAACGTCTTTCAAAAATATCCAATTATTCAAGAAATCCTAAAATATACTGGAACACTTTTTTTAATTTATTTAGCTTATAAAATTTCTTTTTCAAAAACCAGCTCAGATACTAAAAAAAAAAATCCAGTAAAGTTTATAGAAACCTTTTTTTTTCAATTTATAAACCCAAAATCAGTCATTGTATCAGTCATTATGGTTTCAACATATGTTGATAGAGGTAATGATTTTTTATTTTATTCTTTTTGGGTCATTGGAGTAGCATTTATATTTGCAATAATTAGTATTAATTTTTGGACCTTAGTGGGTAAATTTTTAAGAAGATTCGCTACAAATGATAAATTTATAAAAAGATTCAATTACGTTATGTCACTTCTTTTATTAGCTTGCATAGCAACATTTTATCTATAATTTGATTCATAATTTAGCCGAAATAATCTATAAGATGTAAATTTATGAAACCAGGAAATAAAAATTCTTATAAATCTTTAAAATCTCTAAGTATAAATGGAAAAAATTATAAGTATTACTCCTTAGTTGAAGCTGAAAAAAATGGATTAAAAGATATTTCAAAATTGCCAAAATCATTAAAAGTTCTTTTAGAAAATTTACTTAGATATGAGGATGATTTATCAGTAACTAAAGATCAAATAGAAGCAGTAAAAAACTGGATTAAGGAAAAAAAGTCTTCAACAGAAATTGCTTATAGGCCAGCAAGAGTTTTGTTACAAGATTATACTGGCATACCAGCGGTTGCAGACTTAGCAGCAATGCGTGAAGCTGTTAAAGAAAAAAATAAAGATCCAAATACCATTAATCCTCTTTCTTCCGTTGATCTGGTTATAGATCATTCAGTTCAGGTAGATCAATCTGCCAAATCTGACTCATTTGAAAAAAATGTAGATATGGAATTTAAAAGAAATGGTGAAAGATATTCTTTTTTAAAATGGGGACAACAAGCTTTTAATAATTTTAGAATAGTGCCTCCGGGCACAGGCATTTGTCATCAAGTAAATTTGGAGTATCTATCAAAAGTAGTTTGGTCCGAAAAATATAAAGATGATGAATATTTGTTTCCAGATACATTAGTTGGAACTGATAGTCACACGACCATGGTTAATGGATTATCAGTCCTTGGTTGGGGTGTTGGTGGAATAGAAGCAGAAGCAGGAATGCTTGGACAACCTATTTCGATGTTAATTCCAGAAGTAATCGGCTTTGAATTTAAAAATAAAATGCCAGAGGGAACCACAGCTACTGATTTAGTTTTAACTGTTGTGAAAATTTTAAGGGATAAAGGTGTAGTTGGAAAATTTGTAGAGTTTTATGGAGATGGTTTAAAAAATTTAACACTTGCAGATAGAGCAACTATAGCAAATATGGCACCGGAGTATGGCGCTACTTGTGGTTTTTTTCCAGTTGATGATGAGACTTTAAAATATTTAAGATTTTCAGGTAGGAATGAACATACGGTTATTACCGTAGAAAAGTATGCTAAAGAACAGGGACTATGGGCAAGTGATAATATTGAATTTACTGATACCGTTTCATTAGACATGTCTTCTGTTGTTCCAACAATATCTGGTCCAAAAAGACCTCAAGATAAAGTATTATTAAATGAAGCATCATCTGGATTTAAAAAAGTATTTGAAAATACTACATCAAGAAAAAAAAAAAATATTTCAAAGGTAGATGGAACTGACTTTGAAATTAAAGATGGTTCCATATTAATTGCTGCTATAACATCATGCACAAATACATCTAACCCTAACGTTTTAATTGGAGCTGGTTTGCTAGCAAAAAAAGCAGTAGAATTGGGTTTAAAAACAAAACCTTGGGTAAAAACTTCATTAGCACCAGGATCAAAGGTAGTCACTGATTATTTAGAAAAATCAGGTCTTAATAAATATTTAGATGAATTAGGTTTTAATTTAGTTGGATATGGATGTACAACATGTATAGGAAACTCCGGACCTTTGCCTAAAAACATTGTGCAAGCAATTGAAAAAGAAGAACTTTACACTGTATCTGTCTTATCAGGTAATAGAAATTTTGAGGGACGTATTTCTCCACATGTAAAGGCAAACTACCTTGCTTCCCCTCCACTTGTTGTTGCCTATGCTTTAGCTGGTCATATGGAAGTAGATTTATACAAAGAACCTTTAGGGAAAGATAAAAATGACAAAGATATTTTTTTAAAAGATATTTGGCCTTCAAACCAACTAATAGAAGAAACTTTAAAAGAAGCGTTAAATGCAGAGATGTTTACTAAAAGATATTTAAATATTTCTGAGGGACCAATACAATGGCAAAAAATAAAAACTGAAAAAAGCAGTATTTATAATTGGGACCAAGGATCAACTTATGTAAAAAAACCACCTTTTTTTGACAATCTTTCAGATGAACCAGATGGATTTAAACAAATAAAGGATGCAAGACCGTTATTAATTTTAGGAGATATGGTTACTACAGACCATATTTCCCCCGCAGGATCCATACAAAAAGAAAGTCCAACTGGCGATTATTTTATGAAACATCAAATTTTGCCAAAAGATTATAATTCTTATGGTTCAAGAAGAGGTAATCATGAGGTTATGATGAGAGGAACTTTTGCTAACATAAGAATTAGAAACGAGATAGCCCCAGGCACTGAAGGAGGATTTACTAAATTATTTCCTGAAGGAAAAGTTATGCCAATTTATGATGCTGTTGTAGAATATAAAAAAAGAGGTACGAATTTAGTTGTGATAGGTGGAAAAGAGTATGGGACTGGTTCCTCAAGAGACTGGGCTGCAAAAGGTACAAAATTACTAGGTATTAAAGCCGTGATTGCAGAAAGTTTTGAAAGAATACATAGATCTAATTTAATTGGAATGGGCATATTACCGTTAGAGTTTACTGACAAAATGAATAGAAAAAATTTAAGACTGATTGGATCTGAACTCATCAATATATTAAATATTGAAAAAGGAATAAGCCCATCAGACAAAGTTGAGGTGGAAATTAAATATATATCAGGAGATGTTAAAAAAATTCAAACATTATGTAGAATTGATACAAATAACGAATTGGAGTATTATAAAAATGGAGGAATACTTCAATATGTTTTGAGAAAAATGATTTAAAATGGAACAAGAATTACCTATTAATAACAGCAATAAGAAAACAGGAAATATATTAGCTTATTTTAATAATAATAAAAAATTATTAATAAGTTTGCTTTCAGCATTTTTGATATTAATTTTATCTTACTTTTTGTTTTTGGAATTTCAAAAAAAAAAGAGAATTGAGATATCAAACAAGTTTAACAAAATTATAATTAGTTACGAGAATAAAAAAAACACAACATTAATAAAAAAAGAATTAATTGAACTTGTGCTTTCAAAAGATAAAACATATGCACCATTATCACTTTACTTTTTAATTGATAATAGCCTTATAAAATCAAAAAATAAAATTAATGAACTTTTTGATTTATTGATTGAAAATAATTCATTAGATAAAGAAGTTAAAAATTTAATAATATACAAAAAAGCTTTATACAATTCAGAATTTGTTTCAGAAAATATTTTAATAACGCAATTAAAACCATTAATTAATTCAAAAAGTATTTGGAAGTCCCATGCATTATATCTGCTTGGTGAGTATTTTTATTATAAAAAAGAAAAAAAAAAATCTAAAGAATTTTTTGAACAAATCGTTAACTTAGAAAACGCAAACCTTGAAATCAAAAACGAAGCAAAAAAAAGAATATTAAGAGATTTTAGTGAGTAGAATTTTTTTAATTACATTTATTTTTTTTATTTACAGTTGTTCGTTTAATACAAAATCAAGTTTCTGGTCAGGATCTAAAGAAATTAATTATAAAACAAATAAAAATATAAATCGATTATTTAAAGCTGAGAATTCAATTAGCAAAGAAATAAACCCTAAAATCAAAATTAACATAAATTCTAAATTTAAAAAGGGGATAAATCTAAAGAATAATCAAGGTTGGGTAAATTTTGATGGTAATTTAAAAAGTATGTCAAAATATAAATTTTCTAAAATAAATACTTTTAACGATTTTGAACCAGATATTGGGTTTGTTAACGAAAATATAATATTTTTTGATAATAAGCGAAATATATTAAGTTTTGATAGAAACTCAAAACTTCTTTGGAAAAAAAATTACTATCAAAAAAACCAAATTAAACAAAACCCAATTTTATTTTTTGCTAACTATAAAGATGATTTAGTTGTAGCAGATACAATGGGAAATATTTATAAAATCAATGTTAAAGATGGCAGTTTAATATGGGATAAAAAAAATACTGTTTCATTTTATTCACAAATAAAAATATTTAATGATAAGATTTACTTAGCTGATTATGAAAATACATTGCACTGTTTCTCTTTGCAAAATGGCAATTTGATATGGAAGATAGAAACTGAAAAATCATTTATTAGGTCTCAAAAAAAAACATCAATAGTTATTTCTGATGATTTAGTTTTTTATAATAATTCAATTGGCGATGTTACAGCAGTTAACATAAATACAGGAGATTTAGTTTGGCAAACATCAACCCAACCAAATACAATTTATCAAGAATCATATTCATACAAAGCGTCTGACTTAGTTATTAGCAAAAATTCAATCATTTTTTCGAACAACAAAAATGAGTTTTTTTTACTAGATAAAAATTCCGGAATGATACAATGGAAACAAAATGTTAATTCTTACGTAAGACCGACGGTGATTGATAATTTAATTTTTACAGTTTCTTTAGAAGGATATTTAGTAATTTTAGACAAGAAATCAGGAAAGATAATTAGAGCTACAGATATATTTGATGTTTTTAAAAAAAAAAAAAGGAAAAAAATTTTACCAATCGGTTTTATTGTTGCAAAAAACAACATTTATTTATCGACATCAAATGGAAGGCTTCTCTTAATTGATTATATTACTGGAAGAACAAAAGCTGCTTACAAGATAGATAATAGTAAAATATCTAATCCAATAATCCTTGGTAAAAGTTTTTATTTAGCAAAAGAAAGCTCAATTATAAGATTAAATTAATTATGCTAAAGTTATTAGAAAAACTTGGCAGAAAAAAACTTGTTTTAGATAGAGGATCGTCTCATCCAAAATTTAAAGAGGCAAAACCTTGGATGAATAGATATTACATACTATTTAGACATAGGCCGAAATGGTTCCCTTTTAATATCTTAATTCATGAAATGTTAGATGATGATCACGGAGATGGAGTACACAATCATTTGTGCCCATACATAACAATTATAATAAGAGGAGGTTATTGGGAAACAACTAAAACAGGAAAATATTGGAGACCACCTGGATATATTGGTTTTAGATCTGCAAATAATTTTCACAGAGTTGACTTAGAACCAGGAACAAAGCCATTAACTATTTATATCGCAGGGCCTTTTGGATTAAGAAAAGGACCAAGATCAGAGTATGGAATAGATTTTAAAAAAAAAATTAAATGAAACAAAACTTTTTTAATTTAACTGTTCAAACAAATGGACAAAAACTTTATGAATTTACAAATGATACAATAAAATGGATTAAAAAAAATAATTTTAAAAATGGTTTATTAAATATTAGCATACAGCATACTAGTGCATCATTAATTGTTCAAGAAAATGCAGATTCAGATGTTCAAAAGGACCTCATAAATTTTTTTGATAAATTGGTCCCTATGAATAATAAACTTTATATCCATACTACTGAAGGAAAAGACGATATGCCCGCACATATTAAATCTGCGTTAACTAATAATAATATTTCGCTAAGTGTAAAAGATGGAAATCTTTTATTAGGAACATGGCAAGGGTTATATCTTTTCGAACATAGAATTGAAAATCAAAAAAGATTTATAATTCATCATTTTATTGGGGATTAGATAAAAAAAATTCTTTAAATAAATGGATTATAGGACCATTGCAGTATTGCTTGTCTTTGTCTTCTTCTACAACTTAAATCGCCTTCATCACAATTTTTTTTAATTGCTTTAACGTGCCTAGTAAAGTTTTTCCATCTTTTAATTTGGATTTCATCTATCTTTGGAATTCGTCTTCCATTACAAAATCTACAATACCACTGGAACCAACCTAGTGGATCTTCTTTAAAAATCCATCCTTTGTCTTGCCATTCTTTTCTTGTTAATCCTGCTTTAACTCTAAATCTATTTAATTTTACATCGAATACTTTGCTTAACTTTGCATTTTTAAACCATGTTTTTGGAAATTCCTTAATATTTTTTCCAAAATAAGAACCACCAAAAACTCCAAGTTCTAACATCTTTTTTGGAGATAGTTCGGGTTTAAATATTTTATAAAAATCTACATTTTCATTTTTTTTATAGATTTTTTTCATTTTTATTCATTTAATAATTTTTGATATAATTCTTCATCTGCATCACCTTCGCAGCCAAATATTAATACATTTGAATTTTCATTAAGATCAATTTTATTTTTAATCTCACTATCATTGCATAAACCAGCTAGGCTTACTATTCCTGGTGTAGAACACTCTCCTCCAATAATCTTATCATCGCTGAATTCACAATTTGCGAGAGATTTAACAGTCTTAGAAATGTAATTGTCAGAAACAGTTACACAATAATTTATAGAATTTTTTAATATTTCCCAAGGAACTAAAGACACTTCGTCACAAGACATTCCACCCATTAAACTTTCTTTTTTAATAGAAATTTTTTCTATTTTACCAGCTCGAATACTTTCCAAAACACACGCAGCACTTTCTGGTTCTACTATAATAATTTTAGGAATATTATCTAAATATCTTGCTATACCAGCTACCATTGCAGCTGCCATTCCACCGACACCAGCTTGAAGTATTACATGTGAAATTTTATCATTTTTTGTTTGTTCTGAAATTTCTTTCATCATTACTGAATATCCCGCCATTGTTAGCTTGGGAACCAATTTATAATCTTGCCATGCCACGTCCTGAACAATTTGCCAGTTATTTTCTTTTGATTGTTTAATGCACTCTTTTAAAGAATTGTCATAATTTCCTTCAACTCTTATTACATCTGCTCCAAAGCTTCTCATTTTTTCTGCTCTGAATTCACTAACATGTTCACTAATAAAAATTTTACATTTAAGTCCTAATTTTTGAGCTCCCCAGGCAACTGATCTTCCATGATTGCCGGCTGTAGCAGTTGAAACTACTATTTCTTTTTTTCCTTTTGTTATTTTTTCTACCGCGTAAGCTCCTCCTAAAGCTTTAAAAGATTTTAGATTAAATCTTTTTGACTCATCTTTATAAAAAATTTTTTTAATATTTAATTTTTTTGCGAGTTTATTTAGAGATATTAGTGGAGTATAGAAATAATTATTCCAAGTTGATATTGTATTATAAGCTTCATCTATATCTTTTTTTGTAAGTATATTTAAAATATTATCTTTGTTAAAATTATTTTTTTTATTTTCTAAAAAAAGAGAATATTTCCAATTTGAAACTTCAGGTCCAAAAGACATATTATTAGCAATCTAAAGTATTATTTTTTTCCCAGTCTGTAATAGAACCTTCTTTATCAAAGACATTTTCTGTTTCAAAATCATTTAATTCTTTTCTTTTTAATTTTAAATAGCTATCTACAACCTCTTCTCCAAATGCTTCTTTAACAATTTTATTTTCATTTAACTTTTCTAAAGATTCATACAGATCGTCTGGTAATCTTTCTAAATTAGGATAGTTTTCATAATCAGTGTACATATTACATGTTAATAATTCTCCAGGATCAGATTTATTATCCATTCCGTATAGGCCAGCTGCAGCTATGCTAGCTTGCAATAAATATGGATTAACAGAACCATCCATAAGTCTAAGTTCAAATCTACCAGGATCTGGAATTCTAATCATATGAGTTCTATTATTGCCAGAGTAAGATATACTACTTGGTGACCATGAAGCTCCTGATTTTGTAGCAGGTGCATTTATTCTTCTATAACTGTTAATTGTTGGATTAAAAAAGGCTGATAGAGATTGAGCATTTTTAATTATGCCACCTAAAAAATTATATGCCATTTTATTAAGTCCATATCTATCAGATTTATCTAAAAATTTATTTACATTACCGTCCCATAGAGAAACATGGGCATGACAACCATTTCCAGTTAATTTTTCAAAGGGTTTAGGCATAAAAGTAGCTCTAAGTCCATGTTTTTCAGCTAAAGTTTTAACCATAAATTTAAAAAAAGTATGTCGGTCTGCCGTTGTTAGACAGTCACTGTATTCCCAATTCATTTCAAATTGGCCGTTGGCATCCTCATGATCATTTTGGTATGGTCCCCAACCAAGTTCAATCATGCTATCACAAATTTCTTTAATTAATTCATACCTTCTCATTAAAGCAGATTGATCATAACAAGGTTTTGACTGTATATCTCTACTATCAGCTATAGAATTCCCATCTGGAGAGATTAAAAAATATT
>CACAHI010000017.1 GCA_902532225.1 uncultured Pelagibacteraceae bacterium | reverse complement strand
TTAATAATAAAAAAGGTGGTTTATTAATTATTGATTATGGTTTTTTTGAAGACAATATGAAAAACACATTACAGTCTTTGTATAAACATAAATCCAACAACTTTTTAATGAATATTGGTGAGGCCGATATAACTCACCATGTAAATTTTAATTTGATTGAAAAATTAGCAAAAAAAAATAAACTACAAGTATCATTGAAAACAAATCAAAAAAAATTTTTAGTTTCTCTAGGAATAAAATATAGAGCCGAACAAATTTCAAAAAATCTTCCTTTCTCAAAAAAGGCAGATATATTCTATAGATTAGATAGACTAATAAACGAAAACAAAATGGGTAATTTATTTAAAGTTATTTTTTTAACAAAAATAAAACTAAATATGCTGGGATCATAGTTTGATAATTTCTAAATCACTTTCAAAATTTAAAAATATTTCTCATGGTTTTTTTGGAAGAAAAGGTGGTTTTTCTAAAGGAATTTATAAAAGTCTAAATTGTGGCCCGGGTTCACTTGATAAAAAAAAATATGTTAAAAAAAATATAGTTAAAGTTTGTGACAAAATTAAATGTGGTAAAAAAAAACTGATTTTATTAAATCAATTACATAGTAACAAATTTCACATAATTAATAATATCAAAAAATTAAATAGTAGAAAAAAAAGACTTTTGGGAGATGCTCTAATAACAAATTGTAAAGGCATTGCTCTTGGAATACTAACAGCTGATTGTGCTCCAATTTTTATATACGATTTGAAGTTAAAAATTATTTCTGCTATCCATTCTGGTTGGAAAGGTTCTTTAAAAGGAATTGCTGAAAAAGTTATAGATTTTTTAGTAAAAAATGGCAGCAAAAAAAATAACCTAAGAGTTGTAATTGGTCCTTGCATCGCACAAAATAACTATGAGGTAAAAATAGATTTTTATAAGAAATTTATTAAAAGCAGCATAAATAATAAAATTTTCTTCAAAAATTATAAAAAAAAAATTTATTTTAATCTTCCAGGATTTATTTCTTATCAGATCAAAAAAAAAGGTGTAAAAAATATAGAAGTTATAAAAAAAAATACATTTAGTAATAAAAATGATTTTTTTAGTGCAAGGAGATCTTTAAAATATAAACATACAGATTACGGAAGAAATATTTCAGTAATTATGATAAATTAAATTAATAGATGAAACTTTTAACAGGAAATAGCAATAAACATCTCAGTCAAAAAATATCGAAACATTTAAAAACAAAATTAGTTCATTCTAGTATTAGAAAATTTTCTGATGGTGAAATCTATATTGAAATTAACGAAAATATAAGAGGTAACAGTATTTTCTTAATTCAATCTAGCTCAGCACCGGCAAATGATAACTTAATGGAACTATTGCTCTGTATTGATGCATTAAAAAGATCGTCAGCAAAAAATATTACAGCTGTTATCCCATACTTTGGATATGCTAGACAAGATAGAAAAGTTGCCCCAAGAACATCAATATCTGCAAAATTGGTTTCAAATTTAATAACTAAGGCAGGAGCAGATAGAATCGTAACTGTTGATTTGCACGCTGGTCAAATACAAGGTTTTTTTGATATTCCAGTGGACAACTTGTTTGCAACACCAATTTTTGCAAGACATGTAAAAAAAAATATAAATAAAAAAAATTTAATTTGTGTAGCTCCTGATGTTGGTGGAGTTGAAAGAACAAGAGCTCTTGCAAGAAAATTAGATATTGGAATAGCCATAATAGATAAAAGAAGACCTGCTCCAGGAAAATCTCAAGTAATGAATGTTATTGGAAATGTTAAAGGTAAAATTTGTATAATCATTGATGATATAATTGATTCAGGCGGAACAATAGTAAATGCGGCACAAGCATTGATAAATAGAGGCGCTAAAGAGGTGCATGTTTATATAACACATGGTGTTTTAAGTGGTGAGGCAGTTGATAGAATTAAGAAATCTCGAATTAAAAAATTAGTTATTACAGATACGATTGATAACTCAAGCAAAATAAGAAATGCTAAGAATATTGAGGTATTAACGATATCTAATTTGTTAGCGGAAGCAATTAAAAGAATTTCTAATTCTACATCAGTTTCTGATTTGTTTAAATAATACTTGTTTTATTTTAAAACATCAGTTAAATATTCAAATTTTTATGAATTCAATTGAAGCTACTAATAGAACTACAAAAACCAAAGGCGATATTAACAAAATTAGAGCTGATGGCATGGTCCCAGGTATAATTTATGGTGGAACTGAAGAAAATAAAAAAATTAGTCTTTCAAAAAAGCAAATTAAAATACTTTTAGAAAAAGAAAATTTTTTATCAAATATCATCAAAATTAAGCTGGAAGGAAAAGATCTAGAAGTATTACCAAGAGATATTAGCTATCACACTACATCTGATGAACCAATACATATTGATTTTTTAAGAATTGTAAAAGGGGCTAAAATTATTTTAGAAATACCAGTAAAATTTATTAATTCTGAAAAGTCTACTGGTATAAAAAGAGGAGGAGTTCTTAATATTGTTAGAAGAAAGGTTGAACTGAAATGTCCAACTGAAAACATTCCTACAGAATTAGTTGTCGATTTAGATGGTTTAGATATTGGAACCAGTATAAAAATTTCATCAATTAAACTCCCTGAAAATGTAGTTCCAACTATTCAAGGAAGAGATTTTGTCATTGCAACTGTGGCAGCTCCAACAATTATAAAAGAGCCTGAAAAACCAGCTGAAGGAACTGAAGGAGCTGGAGGAGGTGAAGGCGAAGCTGGAACAGAGGCAGGTGCTGCTGAGGGTGAAAAAGCAGCAGAAGGTGCGGAGTCTAAAGATCAAAAATCAGCACCGGCAGAAAGTAAAGCAGAAAAAAAAGATGAAGGAAAAGCAAAACAATCTTCAGATAAAAAATAATTTAGTGACCATAATTTAAATATTCCCAAAAATAATGATTCTATTTGTAGGTCTCGGAAATCCAACACCAGATAATGAAAATAATAGACACAATATTGGTTTCAAGGTTATAGATGCAATTAATAAAAAATTTCAATTGTCGAAACAAAAACCTAAATTCAAAGGATTGCTTACCACTGGAAAAATTGGAGAAAAAAAAATATATGCAATCAAACCTCTAACTTTTATGAATAATTCAGGTATTTGTATAAGAGAATTAATTGAATATTTTAAAATTGATGCAGAAGATGTATTTGTATTCCATGATGACTTAGATATTGATGTTGGTAAGGTAAAGGCAAAATTTGGTGGTTCAGATGCTGGACACAATGGAATTGCATCTTTAGATAAATTTATTGGCAAAGAGTATTCAAGAATTCGAATTGGAATAGGTAGACCAAATGGAAAGATTGCTGTTGCTGATCATGTTTTAAATAATTTTAACGATGAAGAAAAAGAACTATTAGAATTAATAACTAAAAATATACTTAACAGTATTCAGATACTTTTAGATAGAAAACTAGAATTGTTCTCAAGCACAGTAAATAATAAATGAGTTTAAAATGCGGAATTGTGGGTTTGCCAAATGTTGGTAAATCAACTTTGTTCAATGCACTTACAAATTCAAACAAAGCCCAAGCTGAAAATTTTCCTTTTTGCACTATTGATCCTAATATTGGAATAGTACCTCTTAAAGATGAAAGACTAGACAAATTATCTGAAATTTCTAAATCTGAAAAAAAAATATATACAACTGTAACATTTGTTGACATTGCAGGTCTCGTCGAAGGTGCCTCAAAAGGTGAAGGTTTAGGAAATAAATTTTTATCTCACATAAGAGAGGTGGATGCAATAATCCATATGATTAGATGTTTTGAATCTGAAAAAATTCAAAATGTAAATAAATCAATTGATCCTATAAGAGATTTAGAGATAATTGAAACTGAAATGATGCTTGCCGACTTAGAATCAATTCAAAAAAGACTATCTAAAAATAACAAAAAAAACCTTGAAAATAATCAGCAAGAAATTTTGGAAATGGCATTAAAACTAATAAACGAAAACAAAGATTTAAATTTAGTTAATGAGAAATTTGATGCTGATGAAATTAAAATGATTGGATTACTAAGTTTAAAGCCAAAATTATATGTATGCAATGTTGATGAAGAAAGTATAAAAAATGGAAATTCCCATACAAATTTATTTATTAAAAAATTTGGAGGTGAAAATACAATTATTATTTCAGCTGATATTGAAAACCAAATAAATCAAGTTCAAAATGAAGAAAAAAAAAAATATATGGAAATGTTTAAAGTAACAGAAACTGGGTTAGATTTACTTATAAAAAAAGCTTACAAAAAACTCCAACTAGAAACTTTTTTTACTTCTGGTCCTAAAGAGTCACGTGCATGGACAATGCCAAAAAATTGTTTTGCTCCAAAAGCAGCCGGAATTATCCATAGCGACTTTGAAAAAGGATTTATAAGATCTGAAACAATTTCATACAATGACTTCATTCAAAATAATGGTTGGGTTAGCTCTAAACAAAATGGAAAAATGAGATTAGAAGGAAAAGACTATATGGTTCAGGATGGGGATATATTAAATTTTCGTTTCAATACGTGACCAAATTCTTTTCATGCTAAAATAAACTAAAATAGTAAGAACTAATAAGTAAATAATAACTTTAAATCCAACTCTATGTCTGCTCTCTAAATGCGGTTCAGCTGACCACATTAAAAAAGTTACAACATCTTTTGCCATTTGTTTTTGAGTCGCCTTCGTTCCATCAGAATATTCTACAATTCCATCGGATAGTGGGGAAGCCATTTTTATTTTGTTACCATACATATATTTATTATAATACACCCCCTCATCAAGTTTAATGTCAGCTGGTGGATCTTCGTATCCTAATAAAACTGAATATATATAGTCAGCCCCGCCCTTTCGTGCTTTAACTAAAACTGACATGTCTGGGGGATATGCGCCACCATTTGCATTTTTAGCTTCTTGGTCATTGTTATAAGGTTTTACAAATTTATCCGAAAGTTTTGCAGCTCTTGTGAACATTTCACCATCGCTATTAGGGCCATCAATTACCTCGAACTGCGAGGCAAAGTTTTTTGCCTCCTCTTCAGAAAATTCTGGTCCACCTTTTTCTGCTAGGTTTCTGTAGGATAAATATTTCATAGAATGACAGGACGCACAAACTTCTGTGTATACTTGATAGCCTCTTTGCAATGAAGCTCTATCAAATTTTCCAAAAAAACTTTTAAAAGACCAATCTTGTTTTAAGAGGGAATTATTTTCAGCAGCAAAAACTTTATGGTTATAATTTAAAATAATTATTGCCAAAAAAAATAAAATTTTTAAAAAAATTTTCACAAATTAATCCTTAAATTTTTGATCATTCTTCGTCATTGACTGATTGGGCATTCCTCCAAGAATAGGCTCAGTAATGCTCAATGGAATTGTCATAGTTTTTTCTTTTCGGCCTAGTAAAGGTAAAATTATTAAGAAATGAGCAAAATAATATACCGTGGCTACTCTTGCTATCATCAAATATGTTCCTTCTGCAGGCATTGCTCCCATATATCCAAGAATTAGTACATCGGCTACTAAAAACCAGTAAAACTGTTTATAAAGAGGTCTAAATATAGCTGACCTTACTTTTGAAGTATCGAGCCATGGTAAAATAATAAGAACAAAAATTGCTAAAAACATAGCTATAACTCCAAACAATTTATCTGGTACAGATCTTAAAATCGCATAAAAAGGTAACAAGTACCACTCAGGTACTATGTGTGCAGGTGTAACTAAAGGATTTGCTTCTATGTAATTATCTGCGTGACCCAAAATATTTGGTGAATAAAAAACAAAAAAAGCAAATATTAATAAAAATATTAGAAGAGCAAATAAATCTTTAATCACTATATATGGATGGAATGGCACCGTGTCATTGGAAGGTTTTTTTATATCAATACCAATTGGATTATTATTTCCTGGAATGTGTAAAGCCCATATATGCAAAATTACTAAACCAAATATTAAAAAAGGTAACAAATAATGAAGACTAAAAAATCTTGTTAAAGTTGGGTTATCCACTGCAAAACCACCCCACAACCAGTTAGTAATACTTTCTCCAAAAAAAGGTATAGCACTAAATAAATTTGTAATTACAGTTGCTCCCCAAAAACTCATTTGTCCCCATGGAAGAACATATCCCATGAAAGCAGTCATCATCATTAAAAAATAAATAATCATTCCTATAATCCAAATTACTTCTCTAGGGGCTTTATAAGATCCATAATATAATGCTCTAAAAATGTGAATGTAAACCGCTAGAAAAAACATGGATGCACCGTTTGCATGAACATATCTGATTAACCAACCATAATTTACATCTCTCATGATATGTTCTACACTCTCAAATGCTAGGTCTGCGTGAGCAATATAATGCATCGCAAGTATAATTCCGGTGATTATTTGAGTAATTAAACAAAAAGTTAAAATACCACCAAAAGTCCACCAATAATTTAAATTTTTGGGAGTTGGATAACTTCTTAGGTGATCTGCCAATGTAAGCATCGGCAATCTATCATTGAACCATTTTCCAATTTTAGATTTTGGTTCATACTGATGTTCACTCATTTTTATTATCCAATCTTAATTGTGTTGCTATTTACAAATTCATATTTTGGAACTTCAAGATTGGTTGGTGCGGGACCTTTTCTAATTCTGCCAGATGTATCGTAATGTGATCCATGGCACGGGCAAAACCAACCATTATAATCTCCTTTATCACCTAAAGGTACACATCCAAGATGAGTACAAATCCCTAACATCACTAACCATTCAGGATTTTTTGCTCTCTCTTCGTCTTTCTCTGGATGTTTTAATTCTTTAAGGTCAACTGACCTTGCCTTCTCTATTTCTTCTTTTGTTCTTCTTTTAATAAAAACAGGTTTTCCTCTCCATAAAACTGTAATGGATTTGCCTGGCTGTATGTTGCTAACATCAACTTCGGTGCTCGCTAATGCTTTTACTGATGCATCAGGATTCATTTGGTCTATTAAAGGCCAAACAGCAGCTCCTGCTCCTACGGCACCCACTGTTGCTGTTGCAGTTATAATGAAATCTCTTCTATTAGGGTCTTTTTTATCTTTTTCGGACATTAATAATATTTTAATTTTCCTTTAATATATGATTTCTTATAAAAAAATAGATATTTTTCTATGGTAACAATGACACACAACATGCCAAATTTAGTCCCAAAAATAGCTTTATATGAGCCAGATATTCCTCAAAACACTGCGTCAATTGCAAGAACCTGTTCCTGCCTAGGAGCAAAGCTTGAAATTATTGAACCCTGTGGTTTTCTTCTAAATGACCCCAGGTTTAAAAGAGTTGTAATGGATTATATGAAAGAAGATGAAATAATAATTTATAAAAGTTCAGAGGAATTTTTTGAAGCTAAAAAAAAACAAAGGGTAATTTTAATGACAACTAGAGGAAAAAAGTCTTATACTAAATTTAATTTTAAAAAAAATGATACAATACTTTTTGGTAGAGAAAGCGCTGGGGTACCTCAAAAAATTCATAAAATAATTCAAAATAAATTATTTATTCCAATGATGAAGAAAAAAAGATCTTTAAACCTAGCAACATCTGTTGCGATTGTTTTGAGTGAAAATTTAAGACAAACAAATTATTTATAATGAACAACTTGTTAAAAAAAGAAATAGTAAAAAATTGGTTCAAATCTTTACAAAGTTCTATTTGTGCAGAAATTGAAAAAATAGAAGGTAAAAAAAATTTATTAAAGTCAAAAAGATGGAAAAGATCAAGTAAAAATGATGAGGGTGGTGGAGAGTTTCACATTCTTGAAAATGGGAAAATTTTTGAAAAAGTTGGAGTAAATTTTTCTGAAGTTTATGGAAAATTTTCAAAAGATTTTAAAAAACAATTACCCGGAACTAATAAAAGCTCAAAGTTTTGGGCATCAGGAATATCTGTTGTAATGCATATGCAAAATCCAAATATTCCAGCAATGCATTTTAACACTAGATACATTTTTACTTCTCATGGATGGTTTGGGGGCGGTATGGACGTTACACCTTGCTTTAAAGACAATAAACTTAAAATATGGTTTCATAAAGAATTAAAAAAATGCTGCAATAATCATGATAAAAAATATTATAAAAAATATAAAAATTGGTGTGATAAGTATTTTTATCTACCTCACAGAAAAGAACCAAGAGGAATAGGTGGTATTTTTTTTGATTATAAAAATAAAAATTGGGAAAAAGATTTTGCTTTTGTTAGAGATGTTGGAATAACTTTTAAAAAAATATTTAAGCATATAATAAAAATAAAAAATAAAAAAAAGTGGAATAAGAAACAAAAAGAAATTCAATATATTAAAAGAGGAAGATATGTAGAATTTAATCTACTTTATGATAGAGGAACAAAATTTGGATTAAAAACTAACGGAAATATTGAAGCTATACTTATGTCATTGCCACCAATAGCCAAATGGAAATAATTTTATGGAAAAAGAACCAATAACAGTTGAAGGATTAGAAAAACTTAAAAAAGAATTAATAATTTTAAAAGAAAAAAAAAGACCAGAAATTGTTGCTGCAATAGCTGAAGCTCGATCTCATGGTGATCTAAAAGAAAATGCAGAATATCATGCGGCTAAGGAGCAACAGTCACATAACGAAGGCAGAATTCAAGAGGTGGAAGATATAATTGCAAGAGCAAATGTTATAGATGTAACAAAAATAAACAACGATGGTAAAGTAATTTTTGGTTCAACAGTTTATCTACAAAATTTAGATACTAATGAAAAAATAGATTATAAAATTGTAGGAAAAGATGAAGCAGACTTAAAAAAGAAATTAATTTATTTTAAATCACCTATAGGAAAAGGACTAATAGGAAAAAATAAAAAAGATTTAGTAGAAATTAAAACACCTGCTGGAACAAAAAATTTCGAAATCATCGATGTTAAATATTTTTAATTTTTACAATATTTTTAATTTCATCGTCCGATATTTTAAAATTATTATTTAACCAAGTATTTTCAATTTCTTTCAATTTTATACCAAGTTCTTTTCCTTCCCTTAAGTTGTAATTATTCATTAATGTTTCAGCTTTTACTGGAAATCTAGGACAAGTTTTATCTGAAAAATATTTTTTTAAATTTATTAATTTCGTATTCTGGTTCTTGCTTTTAAAAATCTTAAAATTTATTAAATCCTCCAGATAATTTTTGTTATTTAAATAATAAACTTTCCATAAATTGTCTTTATTAAAGAAATTACTGCCTATTGGTTTTGAAAAATATTTATGGAGAAATTTAATTCTTTTTTTTTCTTCATTAGATAAATTATATTTGTATAAAAAATAATCTGTATTATCAGTTTCATCTATAATCATAATAGAAATTAAAAATATAAAATCTTTTTTATTAATAATACTTATGGAATGCTCATCTAAATTTTTAAATATTCTAATATTTTTTAATTGTGGAAAAATTAACTGTATTATTTCAATTGAAAAATCATCTTTTGCAAGATTTAAAAAGCCCTTAGAAAGAACTATTTTTTTTAATTCTTCTATTAGTCTTTCTGAAGATATTTTTGATATACCATCTATATTTTTTTTAATTACTTTTTTTATTTCCAAGTCATGTTTTAATTTAGTATAATTTAAAAAAAACCTTACATACCTTAATATTCTTAAGTAATCTTCTTGAATTCTTTTTTCTGGGTCACCAATAAATTTAATACTTTGATTCTTTAAATCTTGTCTTCCATTAAATGGGTCATACAAATTTCCATTAATATCGGAATAAATTGAATTAATTGTAAAATCTCTTCTTGATGCGTCTTCATACCAACTTTCACAAAATTCTACTTTTGAATGCCTTCCGTCTGGTATTAAATCCCTTCTTAAAGATGTTATTTCAAATTTTTGATTTCCTATCTTGGCTGTGATTGTTCCATGATCTATTCCACTTTCAAAATATTTTATATTTTCTTTTTTAAGTATATTGCATACTGTTTTTGGTTCTAAGTTTACAGCAAGATCTATATCATCAGTTTTTTCTTTATTTAAAATTTTTCTAACACATCCACCCACATACCTAATTTCACTATTTTTTGAATATTTAGATATCGCTCGAAATATTTTTACTACTTCACTTTCCACTTTTAGTTTTTCAAAACTAATATAAGTGAGTTCATTTTTTTGTCGTGAATTAAAAAGTTTTTTTATTAAATTTTTCATAATGGCTGGGGCTCTAGGATTCGAACCTAGGATGGCGGTACCAAAAACCGCTGCCTTACCACTTGGCTAAGCCCCAAAATTTATTTCATATATCACAAAAAAAAACCTTTATATAGTTTTAGATACAATACTCCAATAATTTTTATGCTTCTTTCTAAAAATTTTATATGCCTTAGTTGCATCTTTTTTTGATAAAAAATATGCTACATAAGCAGATCCGCTTCCTGTCATTCTTACAAATTTTACTTTTGGAAGAATTTGAAGGTTGTTTTTTAAAATATTAAGAGATGGGTAAATGCTCATTGCTGATTTTTCAAGATCATTTTTTAAATTAATTAAATCTAATAATTTAAATTTTTTATTAATATTCATATTTAAATATGATCGTGAGTACAATTTCGTTGATTTGTAAACTTTTGCTGTAGAACATCCAAATTTTGGAATAGCAATAATTAAGAATAGCTTAATATTTTTAATTTTTTTAATTAAATAAATATTGGATTTATAAACATATGTATTGTTATTTATTCCAATTTCTACATCTGATCCTATTAGTCTAGCTATTTTTTTTAGTTTCCATGAATTTATTTTTATAATTTTTCTTTTAAATAAATAATTTAAAATTGAAGCGGCATTCATTGATCCACCTCCCATTCCTGATTTTTGTGGTATATTTTTTTTTACCTTAATTAAATATTTATTACCTCTAAGTAATTTATTTTTATCAAGTATTTCTAAAAGCTTTTTTACGGTATTATCATTTTTAATACCTTTTGAGAATTTGCCAAAAAATTTTACTTGATGTTTATTTTTTTCAATTTT
>CACAHI010000016.1 GCA_902532225.1 uncultured Pelagibacteraceae bacterium | reverse complement strand
TGAATTTCTTGCACCGGGCCTTATAGCTATGCAGGTAGTTCAACAAAGTTTCTCTCACACTTCATCATCAATACTTATGGGTAAAATGATGGGTAATATTGTAGACATAGTAGGCAGTCCTTTGTCTGCTATAGAAATTACTACTTCTCTTATTTTAGCAGCTGCAACCAGAGCTTTAACTATATGTTTTTTATCAATAGTAGTTTTTGCTTTTTTTATTGAAATAAAAATATTAAGTTATTTCTATTTTTTTATCTATCTTTTGTTGACTAGCTTTATTTTAGGCTCAGCAGGATTGATAGCAGGTTTGTGGGCAGATAAATTTGACCACATGAGTACCGTCACAAATTTTTTTATAGTACCTCTAAGTTTTTTATCTGGCACATTCTATTCTGTTGAAAGATTACCAAGTTTTTTAGCAAAATTAAGTTTCTATAACCCTTTTTTTCACATGATTGATGGTTTTAGATTTGCTTTTATAAAGGAATATGACGGGTCAATAAAATTTGGTTTAATTTACTTATCTGTAATTTTTGTCATATTATGGTTCTGTGCTTGGATTTTATGGAAGAGAGGATATAAAATAAAAAGTTAATATGAGTGCCTTAGCAAGAAATTATAATAGAAGAAAAATTGCATTTAAAAAGGGAAAAGGAAGTTTTCTTTATGCAACAAATGGAAAAAGATATTTAGATTTTGTACAAGGAATAGCAGTTAATTCACTAGGTCATGCTAATCCAAATCTAATTAGAGCTATCAATCAACAAGCTAAAAAAGTATGGCATGTATCAAATGCATTTATAATTCCCGAAGGGGAAAAACTTGCTAAAAGACTCACCCAAAAAACGTTTGCTGACTATGTTATTTTTCAAAATTCAGGAACTGAAGCAACTGAAGCAGCAATAAAAGTTGCGAGAAGATATTTTTATTCAAAGGGCAAACCACATAAAAATAGAATTTTATGTGTAAAAAATTCATTTCATGGAAGAACTATCGCAGCAATATTTGCAAGTGGATCAAAAAAAATGACCGAAGGATTTGGGCCAAAAGTTTCGGGTTTTGACCACTTTAGATTTGGAGATCATAAATCTTTAAAAAAATCTATTACAAATAAGACAGCAGCAATTATGGTTGAGCCTATAATGGGAGAAGGTGGCATTAAGGTTATCCCAGACTGGTGCTTGAGAGAACTAAGAAAAATTTGTAATAAAAAAAAAATTCTTTTAATATTAGACGAAGTACAATGTGGAATCGGTAGAACCGGAGATTTTTTTGCATTTGAAAACTCTAAAGTTAAACCTGATATCGTACCTATTGCAAAGGGAATTGGAGGTGGATTTCCAATAGGGGCAGTATTAATGAAAAAAAATGTTGCGCTCTCAATGTCACCTGGTTCACACGGTTCTACTTTTGGAGGCAACCCGTTAGCAATGAGCGTTGGAAATGCTGTGTTGGATCAAATTTTAAAAAAAGGATTTCTTAACAATTTAAAAAAAATGTCAAAATATTTTTACCAAGAATTAAATAAAATTAAAAAAGATTATCCTAATATTATTAAAGAAATTAGAGGTAAAGGTTTACTAATTGGAATACAATTAAATTTTGATCAATCAAAGTTTATTAAATCTCTAGAAAAAAATTATTTATTAACAATTAGAGCGGCAGAAAATGTGATAAGAATTTTACCACCTTTAAATGTTAAAAAAAATGAAATCGATTTAGCTTTAAAGATTATAGATAAAGTTTGTAAAGAATATAAATAATTATGAAAAACTTTATCAATCTTAAAGATATACCAGCTAAAGATTTAAGAAAAATATTGAATGATGCAAAAAAAAGAAAAAATAAAAGAAAAAAATTAAGCACCCTTGATGTTGATAAAGATAAACCATTAAAGGGAAAATTATTAATTCAAATGTATGAGAAACAAAGTTCTAGAACTCGGCTGAGCTTTCATCTTTCAATAGCTCAATTAGGAGGTCGATCAATAACTATCAAACCAAATGAATTGCATTTAGGAAAAGGTGGAGAAACTCTAGCGGATACTGCAAAGATTTTGTCAACTTATGGTGATGGTTTTATGATTAGAACAGATAGTGATAAAAAAATTGAGGATTTTAGTAAAAATTTAACTATTCCAATAATCAACTTGTTGAGCCCAAGCTCTCATCCATGTCAGGTTCTCTCCGATGTATTTACTGTAGAAGAAATTAAAAAAAAACCTATATCAAATTTAAATATATGTTGGATTGGAGATACTAATAATGTTTTAAATAGTTTAATAGCTACTTCAGTAAAACTTAATTTCAATTTGAATATTGGATGCCCCAAGAACTATAGGCCTCCAAAGTTTGTGATGGATTGGCTTAAAAAAAATAAAAGAAAAATTAATTTTTTTGATGATCCTAAAAAAGCAGTCAAAAATGCAGACGTAATATTTTCTGATAAAGTAGTTTCTTTAAATGATAAAATTAATAAATTAAAAAAAAATAAAGATTTTAAAAATTATAGAATTAATTCAAGCCTAATGAAAAAAACAAATAAAAGTTCGACGATATTTTTACATTGTCTTCCAAGAGGAAATGAAGTTTCAGAAGATGTTTTTTTAGGAAAACAGTCCAAGGTTTGGCAGCAAGCTTTGAACAGAGTACATGTTCAAAAAAGTATATTGTTGTATTGTTTTGGAAAATTAAGGTAGCGGTCTTGGGCTATCAGTATTTTCATTAAGATAAAGTATTACTGATGCTCTATCCTCTTCCTTTTTTAATCCAGCAAATCCCATTTTATTACCTTTTATCCATTTAGCTGGTTTTATTAAAAAACCATTCATTTCTTCCCAAGTCCATTCTTTACCGTATGAGGATAATGCTTTTGAATATTTATAATCAGTTACTGCACCTACAGGTCTAAACATTACGTTCCAAAGTTTTGGACCAATTTTGTTTCCTCCACCTGCATTTATTGAGTGACAAGCGGCGCATTTCTTGAACACTTTTTTTCCTTGCTCAATACTTCCTAACGCTAATAGAGCGGAAATGTCCACAGTATCACTTTCGCCTGAACTTGATGCTGCCACAGTAGTTGCCAAACCTTCTACTTTATACGCGGCTACTTGAGGTTTTTTTACTTCAAAAATTATATCACCAATTTTATTTACACCAATCACAAGGAATACCACTAGTAATATGCTGGCTATTATTTTATTAATTTCAAATGAATTCATTTATTTTTTTTATGATTGACGTATAACACTTTATTATAGGAAATTCTTAATAAAAATTTTGCGTCCGTAAGACGCACGTTTATGAAATTTATGCCCGGAACAGTAATAATAATACCTTCTAGAATGGCTGCTAAAAGACTTCCAGGCAAGCCACTTTTAAAATTAAACAATAAGACAATAATAACAAATGTATTTAAAAGGGCTGAAAAAGCCGGTTTAGGGACAGTATATGTAGCAACAGAAGATGAGGAAATTTATGAAGAGGTCAAAAAAAATGGAGGTAATTGTGTAATGACCGAAAAAGGTCACAGGAGTGGATCAGATAGAATTTTTGATGCTATTTTAAATTTAAAATTAGATAATGTTAAATATGTAATTAATTTACAGGGAGACGAACCGTTAATAAATCCTGAAGATATTAAAAAGTTAAATTCATTTGTTAGTTTAAATAATCTTGATTTAGGAACTTTAGCTGCAAATATCAATTCGGATGATAAACTTAATAACAATAATATAGTTAAAGTTAAAACTTTAAAAGATCTTAAAAAAAATGATTATTCTGAAGCCTTAGACTTTAATAGAACTTTTGATAAAAACGAAACAAATATTTATCACCATATTGGTATATATCAGTATAAAATTGAAACGTTAAAACAATTTGTAAATTTAAAACAATCAAAGAAAGAAAAAATGCTAAAACTGGAACAAATGCGAGCCTTAGAAAATAATATCAAAATTCAGGTTAAGCTAATTGATGAGATTCCTATTGGCATAGATACAATGCAAGATTATATAGATATTAAAAAAATAATGTCTTATAAGAGTTAATTTATGAAAATTGTTTATCAAGGAATTCCAGGAAGTTATAGCGAGGCCTGTGCTCAAAAAAACTACCCTGGAGTTGAAACTATAGCTTGCAAAACTTTTGATGAATGCTTTGAAAAAGCATCTAAAGACAATAACGTTAGAGCTTTAATTCCAGAGTCCAATAAAACAACAGGAAACATTGGTGTAGAATATTTAATTTTTCGTTATAAATTAAATATATATGCTGAACATTTTTTTCCAATTAATCATCACCTTATGGCTATTAAAAATGCCACTATAAACGATATAAAAGATGTGTATTCGCACGCACAAGCCCTCTCTCAGTCATCAAGTTTTATAAAAAAGTATAATCTTATTGAAAACGTTAGAGCAGATACCGCTGGAAGCGCGAAATTTGTATCTGAAAGTAAATCAAAAAGCAATGCTGCTATAGCATCTGAATTAAGTTCCAAAATATATGATTTAAATATTTTAAAAAGAAATATTCAAGATGATAAAGATAATACAACTAGATTTATTCTGTTTGGAAAAGAAATTTTTGAACCAGAAATTGAAGATAAAAAATATATCACATCTCTTTTGTTTAAATTAAAAAGTAAACCAGCTGCTCTATATTCAGCTCTATCTGGATTCGCAATTAACGGTGTTAACTTAACTAAACTTCAAAGCTATCCAGAAAAAAATAGTTTTTCGTCATATTTTTTTTTGCTTGATTTAGAAGGCCATATTCAACACGATAAGGTTAAAAAATCCCTAGAAGAACTTGGATTGCACACTTTAGATTTTCACGTATTAGGAGTATACGAAGCTAGTAAATTTAGGGAAAAATAAAACTTATTAGTTTTCTTGTAGATTTAAAATCATCTAGTACAATAAGTTTGGAGGCTAAACAGGCAAGACCGAGGTCTACCGAGTTAGGCAGGAAACTGAGCAGCTCAAACCATCGATTCTTGGGTTGATTAGTCTCCTTTTAATTTAAATAATGTCAAGTAAATCGAAAGTATTAGCTTTAAAATATAGACCACAAGTTTTTAAAGATTTGATTGGGCAGAAAGTTATTACTGAAACACTAATTAACTCATTAAAAATAAAAAAAATTTCTAATGCCTATCTTTTTACAGGAATCAGAGGAGTTGGCAAAACAACAATTGCTAGGATTTTGGCAAAATCTTTAAATTGTAAAAATGGATTTGAAAAAATTTGTAAAGAAAACTTATGTGAGAATTGTAAATCAATAACTGACTCAAACCATCTAGACGTGCTTGAGATGGATGCTGCTAGCAAAACAGGAGTAGACGATATAAGGGATTTGATCGAATTTTCTAGATACGGCCCTTCAATTGCAAAGTTTAAAATTTTTATCATAGATGAAGTTCATATGTTAAGTAAACAAGCATTTAATGCTTTACTTAAAACTTTAGAAGAGCCACCTGAGTATCTAAAATTTATATTTGCAACAACAGAAATAAGAAAAATTCCTATAACGATAATCTCAAGATGCCAAAGGTTTGATTTGTCAAGAATCAAGGCAGAAGAATTATTTGATTATCTCAAAATAGTTTCTGATAAAGAAAATGGAAACATAACCGATGAAGCATTAAAGTTAATAGTTAAAATGTCTGAAGGATCAGTCAGAGACAGCCTGTCTTTATTGGATAGAGCTATAGCTACAAAAGCAAACGATAGCGAAATTAATTTAGAATACGCTCAAAAAATTTTCGGATATTTTGATCGATCTAAATTGATTGAGTTAATTAAACTTATTTTTAGCGGAAAAGAACAAGAAACTTTAAAGTTTTATAGAAATATTTACGAACAAGGAGTAGAACCCAAAACTTTTTTAAATGATTTTCTAGAAATTCTTTATTATTTTAAAAATATCCAATTTTTAAATTCGGAAAACTCTAATTTTACATTAAACAATGCAGAATTTAATGAAATTAAAAATGTTTCAAATTCTTTAGACAAAAAGGATATTCTTTTATTTTGGCAATTTACAATTAAAACTTTAAAAGAATTAGATATAGTGTCAGATCAGAACATATCTATCGAAATGTTTTTGATAAGACTTTTATATTTAGTCGATAATAGTTCCATAAACGAAAAAAATGAAATGAAAGATAATATTGAAGTAAAAACACAAACTAAAATTTTAGGTTCAATTGAAAATCCAGAAGAAGATGCTTCAAATTTGGAGGTAAATAAAAATAGACCAATTAATCAAATCAAAAACTATTTTCAAGAAGAGAATATAAAAAAAGACATTAAAAAATTTAATAATTTTGAAATTGAAATAAAATCTTTCGAAGATTTAATAAAAATATGTGAACAAAAAAGAGAAATCCAACTAAAATATGAATTGGAAACCAATGTTAATTTGGTGAAGTTTGAAAAAAATAGAATAGAAATATCTTTTAATGATAAAATTGAAAAAAATTTTATAAAAGATATTACAAAAAGACTTTTTGAGTGGACTAATGAAAGATGGATAATTTCTTTATCTAAAGAAAAAGGAAATTTATCAATTAAGGATAATAAAATAAAAATAATAAACAAAGAAATTAACGAATTTAAAGCAACACCGTTATATGAAAAGATTAGAAATTCTTTTCCAGATGCTAAACTTTTGAATATTAAAAAAAATAAAAATAAGTCAAAAGATGAATGATTTTACAAAAATTATTACTCAAGCAAAAGAAATAGAAGCCAAGATAAAAGATAGCCAGGAAAAAATTAAGAATATCGAGGCAACAGGTGTATCAGGCAATAATTCAGTGAAGATAACAATTAACGGAGATAGTGAAATAGTAAATATTGAAATCTCAGATGAAGCTCACAAAGAAGATAAAAACATTTTAATTGATTTAATAATTGCGGCATTTAACAATGCAAAATCTCAGCTTAAGTCAAAGACTACTGAAGAAATTTCCAAAGCCACAGGTGGTTTGGGAATTCCTGGTTTTAAGTGGCCACTATAAATTTTATGCAAACTTTGGATGAAATAGAAAACTTAGTAAAAATTATATCAAAGTTACCCGGATTAGGACCTAAATCAGCAAAAAGAATAATATTAAAACTTATAAATAATAAAAGTGAAATTTTACAACCATTATCTAAACATTTATTAGATTTTTACGAACATATTGTTAGATGTTCTAACTGTGGAACTTTAAAATCTAAAAAAATAAACTGCTCAAATTGTGAAAATGATAAGCAAAAATTAAATAAAATTTGTGTTATAGAAACGATAGCGGACCAGTGGTCTATTGAAAGTTCAAATATATTTAAAGGATATTTTCATATTCTTGGTGGAACAATAAGCTCTATTAAACAAAATCAGAAAAATGATTTATTAATAGACTCTCTTGTAGATAGAGTTAAAAAAAATAATATTGATGAAGTGATTTTAGCTACAAGTGCAACAGTAGAAGGACAAACTACAGCTTTTTATATTAAAGATAGTTTAAAAAATTTAAATATTAAAATTACAAAATTAGCCCAAGGATTACCTATAGGAGGTGAAATTGAAAATTTAGATGATGGTACTTTGTTTTCTGCATTTAAAAATAGATCAGACATCAACTAATTTTTTTTGTGATTTTTAATATAAATGCATAATCAAAAGCTATTTCCTCTATAGCTCCATCTCTACCAGATTTTCCTCCATGACCAGCATTCATTTCTGTTTTTAGAAGTAGTAAATTGTTATCTGTTTTATAATCTCTTAGTTTTGCTGTAAATTTAGCAGGTTCATCAAATAAAACCCTATTATCACTTAAGCTGGTTGTTATTAAAATATTAGGATAGTCCATTTTTTTTATATTATTGTATGGAGCATATGAATAAATATATTCAAAGTGTTCCTTGTTATCTTTTGCATTACCAAATTCGTCAAACTCACCTACTGTAAGTGGCAAAGAGTGATCTAAATTCGTTGTTAGACTATCAACAAAAGGTACTGCCATCACAATACCTGAAAATAATTCTGGAGCTTTATTAACTACCGCGCCCATCAATAGGCCACCTGCAGACCCACCCATACCAATTATTTTTCCTTTTGAAGTATATTTTTTTTCAATTAAAAATTTTGCTGCAGCTATATAATCTTCAAAAGTATTTTTTTTATTTAAAAGTTTTCCTTCTTTCCACCATTTCATGCCTCTTTCTAATCCACCTCTAATATGCGCCGTAACCCAAATAATGTCTCTATTAACTAAACTCAATCTTGTAGAAGAGAAACTTGGAGACATTGAATTTCCATATGATCCATAGCCGTATAGTAATAAATTTGCATTTCCGTCGATATTAGTTTTTTTATGCCTTGTAATCGTAATTGGAACTTTTCTTCCATCATGGGAGTCGCAATCAAATCTTTCCACAATATAATCATCTGGATTATGACCCGATGGAATAATTTGTTCTTTCACTAATTTTTTTTCTTTTGATTTTAAATTATATAAATATACCCGTGACTGAGTTTTTGGCGTTGAGTATGAGATATGAACTAAATCAGTATTTTTATCTTTCTGTACCAATGAGACACCACCATCGAAAACTTTCTCATCAGAAAAAATAAGCTCTTCTTCTTTTTCATTCTTTAAGTTTTTAACAAAAATTTTACCTAAAGCGTTTGTTACCTCAGATCTTATAATCCAATTGTTTAAGAAAGTTAAACTACCGATAAGTGTTTCATCCTTTGCTGGAATATAGGATTCCCATTTAACAAAACTAATATCATTTGTTTTATCTATTTTAAAATCCTCAGCACCTTTATTTGTATGCATATAAAAGTATCCACCCCAAGAATTTATACTATAGATAATACCTTTTTCTCTTTTCTGCATTAGCTTGGGCTGAGGCTTTGTTTCATTTATTGCAAAATAATATTGTTCTGAGGTATTATGATCTGAGCTGGTAATAAAATAATATTTTTCGTCAGAACTTAATCCAATGCCTACTGTAAATGCCTCAGATTTCTCTTCAAAAATCAAAAGATCATTTTTTGTTGATGTTCCTAATTCATGTCTAAAAATTTTTCTTGGTCTATGATTTTTATCAAGTTTAGAATAAAATATATATTTATCATCTAGACTAAATAAAATAGATCCTGATGTTTCTTCAATCTTTTCAGTAATAGCTTCATTTGTAAATATATCCCTTACATGAATAGTATAGTATTCTGATCCTCTCAGATCTAGAGAGTAAGCAAGTAGTTTATCGTTCCATGAAACTTCAAGGTCTCCAACGCCAAAATATTCAGTTTTAAGTTTTTCTTTTTCGAAGTCACCATTCCAAATTTCTTCGATTTTATCTGATCCAATTTTTTTTCTTAATTTTATAGAATAATTCCCTTTTTCAGTTGTTTTAGTCCAATATTCATAATGTTTATCTTTAAAAGGTATAGACTCGTCATCCAGTTTTATTCTTCCTTTTATTTCATTAAATAATTCCTTTTGAATTTTTTTTGTATCTTTTAAATGAAATTCGGTAAATTTATTTTCTTCTTCAAGATACTTTCTAACTTCTGGTAATAATTTTGAACTATCTTTTAGTACCCCAAGAATATTTTCTTGATGTATCCAGCTATAATTGTCTTCCCATGTAGTATTATGGTAAGATTTTGTTTCTGGTTTTTTTTGAAGTTGTGGTATTTTCATAAAAAACTTTGATATATGAATATTATAATTTATTCACTTATTATTTTTGTCATCTGCTATTTATTGCTTAGATTTATAGCAAATGCCTCAACTAAAAAAATAAGTAAATTCGTAAGAATTTTAGTTTTTATCACTTCATTAGCTTTAGCAGTTTTATTTGCAGTTGGTGGAAGATTCTTACTTTCTTTACCTTTAATTTTGCTTAGCCTTGGAATAATTAAACTAAAAGGACTTACTATTTTTCAGCTTATTGGATTGTTTAGATTAATACAAACTTTGAAAAATTCAGGGAGATTTTCTTTTGATAAAAAAAATAATTTCAATAATACTTCAAACTTATCACTCGAAGAAGCTTACAAAATTTTAAATTTAGATAAAAATAAAAAATTGACAAAAGATGATGTAAAAAAGGCTCATGCGAATATTCAAAAAAAAATTCATCCAGATATTTCGCCGGAAACTTCACGTTTGTCTGCTATAGTTAATGAGGCAAAAGAGGTAATATTAAAAACACTCAGTTAGTTTTTCAACTCTAATATTTTTTTAAAGACTTGATCCACTGTTATTGAATTCGAGTCAAATGCAGTATTATGTTCAATTTTATTAATATCTTTTCCCTCAGGAATAATTTGAAATTGGTTTTTGCTGTAATCAGAGTAAGCTTTTGGAGTATCTAGCAACAATATCAGACTTGGAATATTACACTGAGAAGTTACATGATGTCCAAATGAATCGTTACCAACATACATTTTGCATAAGGAAAGCAAAGGTATAATTTCTGAAATATTTTTATTTTCCAATGAAATACAATTTTTTTTATTTATATTTTCAATTATTTTATCTGATAAATATTTTTCATTTGCTCCACACAAAATATAAAAAAAATAATTATCTTGTAAATTTAATTTATTTATAAGATTAATATAATTTTTTTCACCCCATTTTGTAGTTGGACCAGAGGATCCTGCTCCAATAATTATATTATAAATATTTTTATTAATATCTTTTTCTGCAATTTTCTTTTTACTTTCACTAATAAATAAATTGGTTTCAGTAGGACAGTTGCTAATTTTTAGATATTTTTCAATAAATTCTTTCGCTGCCTTTACTAGATGTAATTTTTTTTTTTTTAAAAATGAATAAGAATAAACCTCTTTAATACCCCCTAATTTTGCAGCCAAATAAGTTCTTACGCTTGGGTAAAATATATATAATTTATTAAAAGAATGTGCTTTTAATATTTTACTTAACTTAATGATATCTATTAATCTTCTATACTTTTTCCCTTCAATAAAAATTACATTTTCAATTAATGGGTCGTCCTCTAATACCATTCTTAAATTTTCACATAAAGTAATTATTGTTACTGGTCCATATTTCTTTGCTATTTGGTGACAATAACTTAAATGCAGTAAGTTTGATCCAAGCCCAATATAGTTTAAAAAAACTCCAGTTTTCATAAATTAAATTTTTTTTTTTAATTTAATATAAGTTATAATACTTTATATTTTTATTTATGACTGAAATTAAAGGCATTTATGCGGCTTCGTTATCTATACTTGATAAAAATTTAGCCTTAAATATTGAAAAAACAATTGACCATGCAGAAAATCTTATAAATGCGGGCTGTCATGGTGTAGCAATTTTTGGAAGCACCGGTCAATCACAGCTAATATCAGTGAGTGAAAAAATTCAACTAATTAATGAACTATCAAAAAGTCAATTTAATGAAAAATATATTATTGGAACAGGGCTTAATTCTTTATCGGAAACAATTAATTTAATGAAAATATCCATATCATTAAATTTTAAGAATTTTCTAATAATGCCACCAGCTTACTATAAATATGGAGATGAAGATGTTTTAAATTATTATTCAAAAATTATTGAACAAATACCAGAATGTAGAATTATATTATATAATTTTGAAAAACTTTGTGGATATAAATTCAGCAAAGAATGTGTTGAGAATTTAGTTAAAAAATTTCCAAAGCAAATTGTTGGTGTTAAAGATAGCTCATATAATTTATTTGAAAAATTAAAAATTAGAAACTTTTCAATTTTTCCAGGATCAGAGGGAAAATTACTTAAAGGTTTAAAGATTGGTTGTTCAGGAATAATAACAGCTACATGCAATGTAACTGCACCACTAGCTAGAAAAGTTTATGATGATTTTTATAATAATAAGTCCCAAACTGTTAATGAGAAATTATGCAGTGTAAGAGAAGTATTTGATAAGCACAATCTAATTTCGGCACTTCATACATTTATGTCAAAAAAAGATAAGATTTTTGAAAATATTCTTCCAACACTTAGTCTATTATCAGAAAAAGATAAAAAGAAACTATTTGAAGATTTAGATAAATTAGATTTTAATATTAATAATTTAAAATTAGATTAAATGAATTTATTAGGCTATTTAAAAAATCTTTTTAAAGAAGATGGGTTTATACTCGTTGACGCAAACTCTATAGAACACGCGATTGGCAAACCTAAAAAGGAAATTCCAATTAGAATAAGGTTACTTGATAAAAGTTTGCACTATAAATTGCTTTTACTTCCCGATTTATACTTTGGAGAAGCATATACAGATGGCTCTTTAGTAATTGAAAATGGATCAATAACAGAATTTCTAGACATAGTTTTAAAAAATATTGGAAGAAATGAAATAAATTCATATGCAAAAATTATTAAAAAGATCAAAGGCACTTATAGATACATAACAAATTTTAATTTAATTAGTAAATCAAAGAAAAACGTAGCTCATCATTACGATATTTCTGAAAAACTTTACGATTTGTTTTTAGATAGTAATAGATTGTATTCATGTGCATATTTTAAAAATGAAAATGATTCTTTAGAAACTGCTCAAAATAATAAAATAGATCACATAATTAAAAAATTAAACTTAAAACCAAATCAAAAAGTACTAGACATAGGATCTGGTTGGGGATCTTTAGCAATTGAAATTGCAAAAAAAACTCAATGTGAAGTTTTGGGAATTACTCTTTCAGAAAATCAGCTAAAACATAGTATTCAAAAAACCAAAGAAATGAATCTTGAAAATCAAGTTAGATTTAAATTAATGGACTACAGAGAATTAAATGAAAAATTTGATAGAGTTGTAAGTGTTGGGATGTTCGAACATGTTGGAAGAAAGTTTTATAAAAATTATTTTAAGACTGTTAACAAATTATTAAAAGAAGATGGGGTTGCATTAATACACACAATAGGCTCTGTAGTCTCACCTAGAGACCCACATCCTTGGATTACAAAATATATTTTTCCAGGTGGGTACACACCTAGCTTAAGTGAAATTGCAGGACCAATTGAAAAATCAGGATTAATTATAAGTGATATGGAAGTTCTAAGAATGCATTATTCACACACTTTGAGACATTGGAAAGAGAGACTTATAGGCAAAAAAGAAGAAGTGCTAGCAATGTTTGATGAAAAGTTTTTTAGAATGTGGGAATTTTATCTTGCAAGTTGTGAGATGACTTTCAAATGGGGTG
>CACAHI010000015.1 GCA_902532225.1 uncultured Pelagibacteraceae bacterium | reverse complement strand
ATTCTGGTATTGAAACTACAACAGGACCCTTGGGGCAAGGAATTTCAAATGCTGTAGGTTTTGCAATTGCAGAAGAAATTTTAAGAAGTAGATACGGTAAAAAAATGTTTAATCACAAAACTTATGTTTTGGCTGGAGATGGGTGTTTAATGGAAGGAATTAGTCATGAAGCTTTGAGTCTAGCGGGCCATTTAAAATTAAAAAATTTAATTTTATTATTTGATAATAATTCTATATCTATAGATGGACCAACGAGTTTGGCAGTATCTGATAACTTTAAAAAAAGGTTTGAAAGTTATGGATGGAATTTTATTTCAATTAACGGTCATAATCAAAATCAAATCTTTAAATCTCTAAGAAAATCTCAAAATTCAAAAAAACCTACCGTCATATCCTGTAAAACTAAAATTGGTTATGGCTCACCAAATAAAGCTGGTACCGCATCTGCACATGGTAGCCCTTTGGGGGGTGAAGAAGTAAAATTGGTAAGAAAAAAATTAAATTGGAAATACAATCCGTTTTTTATTCCAAAAGATATTTTAAATGAATGGAGGGAAATTGGAAAAAAAGGAGAAAAAATAGAGAATAAAATAAAAAATTTTTATAAAAAAATTAAATTAAACAATTTAATTGTTAAAGAAAAAGAGAAATTATTAAAAAATCAAGTAGCAATCGCAACTAGAAAATCTTCAGAAAAATTTTTAGAATTAATTGATTTAAAAAACTTAATTGGTGGGTCTGCGGATTTAACAGGATCAAATAATACAAAAACTATAAATCATAAGATAATCAAGTCTGGTAATTTTAAAGGTAATTATATCCATTATGGGGTAAGAGAACATGCTATGAGCGGTGTAATGAACGGGATTGCACTTCATAGCAATCTAATTCCTTATGGGGGAACTTTTTTAATTTTTAGTGACTATTGTAAACCATCTATCCGTTTATCTGCTTTGATGAAGCAAAAAGTTATATATGTATTTAGTCACGACTCTATTGGACTTGGGGAAGATGGGCCAACACATCAACCAATAGAACATCTTGTATCTTTGAGATCAATTCCTAATTTAAAAGTTTTTAGACCAGCCGATACAATTGAAACATTTGAATGTTGGCAGTTGGCTTTGGAAGCAAAAGATTTTCCAAGTGCCATAGCTCTAACAAGGCAGAAAGTTAATCCCGTCAGATTAAAACACGAAAAAATGAATAAATGCTCAAAAGGAGCTTACGAAATTATGAGAACCGATAAAAATATAAATTTTACAATTCTATCAAGTGGATCCGAAGTTGGTCTTGCTATAGAAGTTAGTCATAAATTAGCCACAGAAAATATTTATTCAAAAGTTATATCTATGCCATGCCATGAATTATTTGATATTCAAAATTCATCTTATAAAAATGAAATATTAAATGAAACAAATAATATAGTTTCTATAGAAGCATCTGTTACGGATTATTGGAAAAAATATGTAGGTGAAAAAGGAATAGCTATTGGCATTAATGAATTTGGAAAAAGTGCTCCTTATTTAAAACTTTACAAAAATTATAAAATAACAGTTGAAGATATTGTAAAAAAAATAAAAAAAGGATTTTAATGACAATTAAAGTGGGAATAAATGGTCTTGGAAGAATAGGAAGAATGGTATTAAGATCTTTGATAGAAAAAAAATCAAATAAAATTGAAATTAAACATATTAATAATAGAGCAAATCTAGAAGTTGTAAGTTCACTACTAAAATACGATTCTGTACATGGAAAATATAATTTTAAAGTTAAACATGATTATAAAAATTTAATTTTAAATGGAAAAAAAATTACATATTCTCAACATACTGAACTAACAAAAATAAATTGGAAACAATATAAGGTAGACTATGTTCTTGAATGTACAGGAAAATTTAATTCTAAAGATAAACTAAAAATTCATTTAAAAAATGGAGCAAAAAAAGTAATTGTTTCAGCTCCTTGTAAAAAACCTGATAAAACAATTGTGTACGGGGTTAACGAAAAAAGTTTGAGTAAAAAAGATAGAATTATTTCAGCGGCTTCTTGTACTACAAACTGCCTGGCTCCAGTAGCAAGTGTAATAAATAATAATTTTAAAATAGATAAAGGTTTTATGACAACAATTCATGCATTCACAAATGATCAAAGAATTTTAGATAATTCTCATAAAGATCCAAGAAGAGCACGATCAGCTGTACAATCAATTGTTCCAACGTCGACGGGTGCATCAAAATCAATCGGAGAAATAATACCTGATCTTAAAGGAAAACTAGAAGGTGTTGCAATGAGAGTGCCTGTTCCAAATGTATCATTAATTGAATTCGTTTTTTGTACTAATAAAAATTTAACTGTTGATAAAATAAATGACTGTTTAACAAGATCATCAAAAAGCGATTTAAAAGGAGTATTAGATGTCACAAATGAAAAGCTTGTTTCAATAGATTTTAATCATAATTCTAATTCAGCTATAGTAGATTTATCTTTAACAAAGGTAGTTGGAAAAGGAATGGGTAAAATTTCAGCTTGGTACGATAATGAGTGGGGCTTCTCTAATAGAATGTGTGATTTAGTTAAATATATTCATAAAAAAGTTTAATGAAATTGATTCAAAAAGATCTTGCTGATCTTGATCAAAAAATTTTATTATTAAGACTAGATCTAAATGTGCCCATAAAAAATGAAAAAATACAAGATTTTAATAGAATAGATAAAACATTACCAACTATTAAGTTTTTACTAAAAAGAAAAGCTAAAATTATATTAATTTCTCACGTTGGTAGACCTATGGGAAAAAAAGATTCAAAATTTTCTCTCAAACCTATATCTAAAAGTTTATCAGCTAAATTGTCTGAAAATGTAAGATTGATTGACCAAAATATCTTTGAAATTAAAAAGAATGATATCTTTAAGAAAAATGAAAAAATTGTTATGCTTGAAAACATAAGATTTTATAAAGAAGAAGAACAAAATGATTTAGTTTTTTCTAAAAAACTAGCAAGCTTAGGTGATCTTTATGTAAATGAAGCTTTTTCTTGTTCACATAGAAATCATGCTTCAGTTTCACAAATTACAAAACATATAGATTCCTATGCTGGAATTAACTTAGCTTTAGAGTTGGAAGCGCTGAAAAAAATTACATCTGAAATTACAAAACCAACTACATGCTTAATTGGAGGGTCAAAAATATCAACAAAAATAAAAATAATCAGAAATCTAATTACTAAATTCGATAATATAATAATTGTGGGAGCTATGGCCAATAATATTATAAAATTTAAAGGTCACGAAATAGGAAAATCTTTGTGTGAAAAAAATTGTGATGAAATTATCGAAGAAATTTTCACTTTGGGTAAAGAAAATAATTGTAATATAGTAATTCCTGAAGACGTATCTGTAGGAAAAAATTTTAAAGACTCATCTCAAAATAAAGATGTTAATAAAATAGCAAAGGATGATTTAATTTTAGATATTGGATCTAAAACTATTAGAAAAATTATTAATTTAATAAAAAATTCTAAAACTATTTTATGGAATGGGCCAGCCGGCTATTTTGAAAATGATAATTTTGCAACTGGAAGTTTTGAGCTGGCAAAAGAAATATCTGCTCAAACAAAATCAGGAAATATTTTTTCTGTAATTGGTGGTGGAGATACAGTCTCAGTAATAAATAAATTAAAACTTTTTAATGATTTCAATTTTGTTTCAACTGCAGGTGGAGCATTTTTAGAATACCTTGAAGGAAAAGATTTACCTGGTATAAAATCTTTAAATTATAATGAGTGAATTAAATAGAATAGCTTTAAAAATTATCTCTTCTGGAAAAGGTATTTTGGCTGCAGACGAAAGTAATGGGACAATGACCAAAAGACTTGAATCTGTAAATGTTAAATCTTCTGAAGAAAATAGGTTAAAATTTAGAAGTATTTTATTTACGTCAAAAAATATGATGGATTGTATAGGTGGTGTAATATTATACGATGAAACTATCCGACAAACATTTGAAGGTAAAACGATTCCTGAAATAATTACTCAAACGGGAGCAATACCTGGGATTAAAGTGGACACTGGAGCAAAAAAACTTGCAAAATCTGAAAATGAAAAAATTACTGAAGGGCTAGATGGCCTGAGAGAAAGATTAAAAAATTATTATAATTTAGGAGCTAGATTTACCAAATGGAGAGCTGTATATACAATATCAGATCAATTTCCAAGTAAACTTGCTGTGGAAACTAATGCTCATGCTCTTGCTAGATATTCTGCTTTAGTTCAAGAAGCAGGAATGGTGCCTATCGTTGAACCAGAAGTTTTGATGGATGGCAAGCATTCAATAGAGGATTGTTTTAACAAAACTTCAGAGGTAATAAAAAAATGCTTCGATGCATTAATTTTTCAAAAAATAGATTTAAAAGGTGTAATTTTAAAACCAAATATGATTTTACCAGGTTCAAATTCTAATAAGAAATATTCTACTGAAGAAATTGCAAACCTTACATTGAAGTGTCTAATGAATAGCGTACCAAGTGAAGTTCCTGGCATTGCTTTTCTTTCTGGCGGACAAACTGAAACTGAGGCAACAAAAAATTTAGATACTATTAATAAATTGAATAAATCGAAATTCATTATGACCTATTCATATGGTAGAGCTTTACAACAAAGTGCTCTAAAATATTGGTCAAAAAATACCAATGATGTTAGTGGAACGCAAAAAATATTCAACCACAGAGCCAAAATGTGTAGTATGGCAGCATTAGGAAAATGGACTGAGCAAATTGAGAAAGCTTAGTAATACTAAAAAATTTATATATCTTATTTCTCCAAAATCTATAGTTAATAGTAAAGAATTTTTTAAAGATTTAGAGTTAGTTCTTAAAAGTAAAAAAATTTTTTTTTTCCAATTAAGATTAAAAAAAGAAAATAAAAAAAAAATTATTTATATTGGAAAAAAAGTGAAAGAAATATGCAAAAAAAATAAGGTTAATTTTATTATTAATGATAATCCCAATGTTGCAAAAATAATAGGAGCAGATGGTTGTCATTTGGGTCAAAAAGATACAAGCATAATTATAGCTAAGAAAATTTTAAAAAAAAAAATTATTGGAATTACATGTCACAACTCAAAAAAACTAGTATATAAAGCAATTCAAAATAAAGCTGATTACATTGCAATAGGGGCTTTTTTCAAGTCATTTACAAAAAATACCAATTTTAAGGCAACAATCAGTCTACTCAAATTCGTTAAAAAAATAACCAGAATACCGATTGTAGCTATTGGTGGCATTAATAATAAAAACTATAAAAAACTTTTATTGAATAAAGCAAACTTTTTAGCTATTTCAGGTTACATTTGGAATAATAAAAAATTTAAACCTGGAGAGGCAATTAAAAAATTTAGATGAAGATATCAGGAAATGAAATTAAACCTGGAATGCTTTTAGAGCATAAAAACGACTTGTGGGAAGTATTAAAAACTCAGCATGTAAAACCAGGAAAAGGTGGGGCATTCAATCAAGTAGAAATGAAAAGTTTAAATAAACAAACAAAATTAAACGAAAGATTTAGATCAAGTGATAGAGTTGAGAGAGCAAATTTAGATGAAATAAAATTAAGTTTTTTATTTGAAGATGAGAGATATTATTATTTTATGAACCAGAAAACCTTTGAACAAACAGAAGTTTCAAAAAAAATTATAGGAGAAAAAGGTAAGTTATTGAGTGAAAATTTAGAAGTTATTATAAGTTTTTATAATGAAAATCCTATTTCTGTAGAACTACCAAAACAAATTAATTGTAAAATTAAAACTACTGACGCTACTATTAAAGGTCAAACAGTTTCCTCTTCTTACAAGCCAGCGATATTAGAAAATAACTTAAATATTCAAGTACCACCATTTATTGAAAGTGGTGATGAAGTAATAATTGATTCGAGAACTTTGGAGTATATAAAAAAAGTATAAAAAAAATGCAAACTATATCGCCGATTCTTAACATAATGATAAAAGCTTGTGAAAAAGCTTCTAAGATTTTGAAAAGAGATTATGGGGAAATCGAACATCTACAAGTATCTGTAAAAGGACCTGGCGATTTTGTAACAAGTGCTGACAAAAAATGTGAAAAAATAATTATTCAAGAATTATTAAAAGCGAAAAAAGACTTTTCATTAATAACTGAAGAAAGTGGAGCATTAAACAATAAAGATAAAGACAATATCTGGATTTTGGATCCAATTGATGGAACAAGTAACTTTATGCATGGCATTCCTCATTTTGCAATATCATTAGCTTTAAAATCAAAAAATGAAATTGTAGCTGGAGTAATTTATGATCCTATAAAAGATGAAATTTTTTATGGAGAAAAAAATAATGGAGCATATTTGAATAATTATAGAATTAGAGTGTCAAAAAGAAAAAATATTAGTCAAAGTCTTTTTGCTTCGGGAGATAAAAATCTGGATAAATACAACAATATTAATATAAGAAGATCGGGAAGTGCTGCACTAGATATTGCTTATGTTGCATGTGGAAGGTACGAAGGATATTTTCAAAAAAATTTGTCTATATGGGATATTGCTGCCGGTTTAATCATTCTTAAAGAAGCAGGAGGAGTTGTAAATGAATTAGATATTAATAATCAGAATAATTTAAAAATTATTGCATCAAATCCTTATATTAATGAAAATTTTTTAAATATATTAAGTAAGTTTTAATTGTTTTATATTTTTCTTTTGTTATAAATCCACACTTATGAAAAAAAAAATACATCCAGACTATCATAAAATCAAAGTTGAAATGACTGATGGCTCTCAATTTGAAACAAATTCAACTTGGGGTAAAGAAGGCGATGTATTAAAATTAGAAATTGATCCTTTGTCACATTCGGCTTGGACTGGTGGAAAACAGAAAATATTAGACAAGGGTAGAGTAAGTAAGTTCAATAAAAAATTTAAAAATTTTAGATCAGAAAAAAAGTAGCAAATGTCAAATGCACCTTTAATGCCAATGGCAACTGCAGTATGGTTAGTGGAAAATACTACACTTACTTTTAAACAGATAGCTAATTTTTGTAATATACATGAAGTAGAAGTTCAAGGAATAGCTGATGGTGAAGTTGCAAAAGGAATAGTAGGTTATAATCCGATCATATCTGGTCAGCTAACAAAAGAAGAGATTGAACTTTCATCTAAAGATAATTTAAGACCTTTAAATTTAAGTAAACAGGATATTGAAATATCAAATTCCGAAAACAAAGTAAAAAAATATGTCCCTTTATCAAAAAGACAAGATAAACCGGACTCAGCTTTATGGTTATTAAAAAATCATTCAAAATTAAAAGACTCACAAATAGCAAAATTGATCGGTATCACAAAAAACTCGGTTGTAGCTATAAGAAATAAAAGTTATTGGAATTACAATAGTCTTAATTCAAAGGATCCTGTTGCAATAGGATTGTTTAACCAATCAGATTTGCAAAAAGAATTGGATAAAGCAGATAGAAGAATAAAAAGAGAAAAAAAATTAAAGGAAAAAGTTTAATTTTAATGGACTTAAATTCGATAAAATGTTAATTAACGCGTTTTAATTTAGGAGGATTTATTAAAATAGAAGTAAAAGATAATAATGTTGAACAAGCTTTACGAGTTCTTAAAAGAAAGCTTCAAAAGGATGGCTTCTTTAAAATTGTGAAATTAAAAGATACTTATGAAAAGCCATCAGAAAAAAAGAAAAGAATAAAACAAGAAAACATTAAAAGAGCAAAAAAACTCCAAAAATTAAGAAATAGAATTTAGAGCTTAGACGCGGGGTGGAGCAGTCTGGTAGCTCGCAAGGCTCATAACCTTGAGGTCGGCGGTTCAAATCCGTCCCCCGCAACCAAAAATAATCAAAAATTGTGCTCGCCCGAAGTATTACCTGATGCTTTATTTGAATGAACAACATAAGCTGATATATCATTATTTTTGCATTCAATGCTAAACCAAAAAAAATCTAAAATTTTTTTATTCTTAAGAATATTTTTTGGATCCAAGATTAAAGCCTTTTTTGGTTCAATAGTATAATTTTTAGATTTAAATTTGCCATTTTTATTATAAAGCTTGAACAATATTTTTTCATTTTTTGAAGAAAAACTATCTAAACAAATTCCTATTTTTGAATCATAATTATCACCTGCAATTAATTGGCCCCATTTATAAAATTTTTTTAATTTTTTTTTAAAGATCGAATTATTTTTAAGTGACAAATTTATGGATGAATTTAAACTATTCTTAGAATTATTTTTTCCATAAATTAATTGATGATTAATTCTTGATGGAATTTCTTTTTTTTTGGTTGTCGCTAAAACCGAAAAAGCTGTAATATTTTTTAAATTCATTTTCTCTACATATTCATTGATATTTAAATTAAAAGTAGCATTTGATGGAGAGATAAAAATAGAGTCGCTAGCTATATAATCTTTTTTTAAAGAATGAACTATAATCTTAATTTGCAGTTTGCTAGGGCTCATAATTGGGTACATAGAAATTTTATTAATAAAATTTTCAAAATAAGGATATGTTCTGAAACTTTTGTTAGATTTTAAATATTCTTTAAATTTACTATTATCATAGTAAGAATGATTGGCAGAAAAAGATTTATTTTTTTTATTTTCTCGCCCAACCATTAACCTTCCATAAAACATATTTTGGGAAGGTTGATCAATTTTTAAAACTCCATTTGAATTAATCTTTTTTAAATATTTTGATAGATATATTTTTTTATATGAAAGTCTATTTAGATTTAAAACAATATTTTTTTTTATTACTTTTTTACCTTCTAAATATACTAATTTTAATAGTTGGTTTTTTACCTCTTCCTGACCTGATGAAAATACAAAAAAAGTATCGAAAGTTTTATTAATTAATACATCGACAGATGCTTCGCTTACTTTAATTTTATTTTGAGAATCATTTTCAAAAACATCGTTTAGAACTCTATTGTATGAGTGGACAGAATTACAAAAATTTTTTCCCAGGTGGTTAATTATCACTGCTGGAAATGGAATTGCTAAGTTATTTGCAGAATAAAATTCTAAAATATAATTTTTAGCCTCATTTGTGAACATTGAAGATAGATTTATTTCATAAACCTTGGGTTTTTCGATACTTAATGTGTTAGACGAAATTCTTTTACCGCTATTGTTGAGTGCGGTAATTTTTAGAGAAATTTCATTAATTTTTCTTTTAATTAAAAAATGATTTAAGAAAGTTATTATTGTTTCTGAACCTTTAAAGCTTGGAACTAATAAAGATGATCTATGAACCGTATTAAAATTTTTATTTTTAAAACTTTGTATTCGTTCTAATTCAACATTTGAAAATTTTTTCATATTAAGTATTTATGAATTTTTCATATATATCAATTTTATTTAAAGAGTCATTAAATTATTAAGTTTTTTATTTATAAATTCGTAATTAAAATGTATTATCTTTAAAAATATGATCAAAAATAATCAATTTTTTATCAAAAATTTAAAATCAATTTCATTTTTTGGTGAAAGTACAGTTTTTAATGAATTAATTAAAATTAACGAAAAATTTAATATAAAAACCGAAATTATCACATCTCCCGATCAATCCAAAAATATAAAAAAAAACATTAAACCAAAAATTTTTAAGAGTTTAGATAGTAAATTCAAAACTTATATAAGAAAGAAATGTAAAATTGAAAATACATTATTTATCAGTATGGGTTCAAGATTTATTTTCAAAAAAGATATGATTAAAAATTTTTTTCAAAATAACCTGGTAAACTTTCATGGAACAAGATTGCCTATGGACTCTGGTGGTGCACCGTACTCCTGGATGATCATGCGAGAAGATAAAATTGATGCTCAACTAATTCACTTAATCACCTCAAAAATAGACAGTGGTCCAATAATTGATTATGAGCTTAATCTATTTTCTAAATCTTGCAAAATACCAATTGAATATATCAACTCTCATAATGAATTTTTGTTGAAGTTTTATGAAAAGTTTATCTATAATTTAACAAAAGGTAAAAAATTTAATTTAAAAAATAATCCAGGTTATTTAGGTAGGTACAGTCCAAGAATTGATTCTAAAATAAATGGTTTCATTAATTGGGAATTGAACCCAAATGATTTATTTTGTTTTATTAATGCTTTTGATGACCCATATTATGGTGCTTCGACTTTTTTAAGTAATAAAAAATTTGGAAAACTTAGAATTAAAAAAGTTCATTTACATGGTGGTGACTCTTCTAATCACCCCTATATGTCTGGCATTATAACAAGACATGATAAGAAATGGATAGTTGTTTCAACTATTGGTAAGTATATGCTGCTAATTGAAGAAATCTTAGATAAAAATAACAAAAATATACTATCAAAGCTCAAAGTTGGAGATAGATTTTTTACTCCTCAAAAATATCTAGATAAAAGTCTTTATACCAGAGTGTTTTATTCAACGAGTGGTTTAAAAAAAAATTAGTTTGAATCTAAATTTTTTAATTTAATTGCTGTTTTCCAATCTTCCATGTCATCTATATCTATAACTTTTTCGTACGGCATCAAATGACCATAAAATTCAGAATATAAATTGATTGTTTTTGTATTTAATAATGTTTTTTCGTCAAAAACATAAAAAGCTCCTGCATCATAAAATTTGTCTTTAAATGATTTTGATGATTTTAGATTTTTTCTTTTATTTAGTGGAATAAGTTTATTTTTTTTTTTCATTTTATACGACCATTCTATTGGAGCTGGATATTTTGCAATGGAGATTAATGGTAATTTTTTTTTTTTATCAATTTCTTTTGAAACTCTCATTAAATCTTTAAACGTTAATAATGGTGTGCAGGGCAATATGCACCATATTTCATCAAATTTACCAAGTTCTTTTTTTATATTTGAGTACTCATGTTTTATTACATCAAATACTGGTGTGGTATTTTTAGATAACTTTACAGGTCTAAGATTTATAACTTCTGCACCTAATTTATTAACAATTAATTTAATTTTTTTACAGTTAGTGGAGACTATAATTTTTTTAAATAATTTACTTTTTTTTGCAGCATTAATTGGATATCCGATTATTGGTTTTTTTTTAAATTTTTTAATGTTTTTATTTTTTATTCTTTGAGAGCCTTTTCTTGCAGGAATTATTAACAATCTTTTTTTCATACAAAATTATAATAATTTAATTAAATATTCTTTTAAAATCACTTATTCTAACTGGGCCTTCTAGGTAATTATTAATTTCACCGTTATTTTCTAACTCTTTAATTTTTTTAAAAATTGGGTCTAATTTGTATAAAAATTTATTTATAATTTTTTTATCATGATAAATTGATAAATAAAATTTGTCAGAAGCTAAATATCCATTTTTAAGCATTTCTTGCGTTAAAAAAGTTTTAAATTCTAAATTATATCTGCTTTTAAAGTTGAAAGATACAATGGACTCAATTCCTTTTATCTCTATATTGAGCTTATATTTTTTTGATAATTTTTTAAGCCCTGTTATCAAGTGTTTTCCATTTTTAATTATTTTTCTCCAGGCATTTACTCTTTGCATTTCTTTAAGTGTACTAATTGCTGCTACAAATCCGATTCTTTCAGTCCAAAAAGTACTGCTGATAAAAGATTTGCTTGCATTTCTCATAACTTTCTCATTTCCAAGTACAGCATTAATTGCATATCCATTTCCTAAAGCTTTTCCATAAATACAAATGTCAGGCTTTACTCCTAAATTTAAATGAAGTCCTCCTAAATTTCTTCTGAATCCTGATGTACATTCATCAAAAATAAGTATTAAATTATTTTTTTTTGAAAAATTTTTTACTTGTTTTAAAAAACTTTTATTCGGTAAATAATCTCTTGCTACCTCCATTTTAATTATTCCTATATCAAATTTAGTAACTAACCTTTTTAGTTCACGTAGATTGTTGCTAGGAAATGCATAAACTGTATTTTTTAAACTTTTAGGAACACCAACAGGATTTAATCCAGGCTGGAGATGGTTACCTAATTCCTCACTATTTTTTAAATTTACAGATAAATACCAATCATGCCACCCATGATATCCACAAACAGCAACTTTTTGCTTTTTTGTTGCTGATCTAGCAATTCTAATAGCAATGGCGTTTGCTTCACCTCCAGATCTTGCAAACTTTATTTTTGAAGCCCATGGATGAATAGATAAAAGTTTTTTAGATAAAATTACTTCTTCTGGACAATTAAGAGTGGTCATATTATTTTTTTTTATTCCTTTAATTACTTCTTGATCAATTTTTGAGTTTGAATAACCTAAAATATTTTGGCCGACAGCAAAAATCATATCTATATATCTATTCCCTTCTAAATCCCAAACTGTAATTTTCCTAGCTTTACTAAAATAACTGGGCCAATGTTTTGGTAACCATATTTCTGGAAGCTTAGAAAACAACATGGTTCTACCAAGAATATTCTTTTTGGCAATTCTATATAATTCTTGACCTTTATTTTTCTTCATTATTTATTTTTACCAGTATCTGGGATCAAAATCTTTTGTTTTGACTAATTTTAAAATTTTTTTTGGCATATCAAAAAAATTAATACTTTTATAATCATTTAATTGTTTATATTGCATAATGTTGTCAAAACCAATTATTAAACCATTTATATCTTTATTTTTTAAAACAAAACTTAAATTATAATCTATCGGAGTAATTTTTTTATTCTCTAAAAAATCAAAATATAACTTTTGTATATTTCTTGTTTGTTTTGGTATCTTTTTATTAATTTTTTTATTTAATAATAACCCTTGAAGAAATATCGATCTAGCAAAATACTTATTCCTTTTTTTAAATTTAATTTTTAAAAATGAATTATTAAATATATTAAGCGGAAATTGTAAGCTAATAGGATTTTCTATTTTGTTGATTATTTTTATATCTTTGTAATCATAAATTGATATGCCTAGATTTTTTATATTAAAATCATTAAATATTTTATAAACTTTTTCACAATTTTTATAAAGAAAAAGTTTATCCTCAGGATCGTGAAAATATACCGTATCAATTTTATGTTTGATTCTATCAAGTGATTTATTAAGACTTCTTTTTATAAATTCGATTTTTTTATTATATTGGTATTTTTTCAATGAAGGAATTTTGGTAGAAATTTTAAGGTTTTTTATATTACTTCTATCTATAAAGTTGCCTAAATATATTTCCGAATTATATGATGGAGCTGTATCTATTTTTTTTATTCCATCATTTATAATATAATCTAGAAATTTATAAATTTGTTTTTCGTTAGACTTTTTATTTTTTACTACACCATATTTATTTAATAATTGGGCAGTTCCTAATATTAATTTTTTTCTTAAAAAAAAATTCATATATTAATTATAAATTTAGGCTTTTTAAAATCAGATAGAAAATCCTTTATAATGCCTTTATTAATATGTTTCTTTATTAAACTTATATCAACAATGGGTCCAAAAGTTTTATTCAATTTTATAAATTTTTAATTATATCCTCTGTCATTTTTTTTGCATCTGCAAATAACATCAAAGTATTATCTCTGTAAAATAAATCATTATCTATTCCTGCATATCCAGGTGATAAGCTTCTTTTAACAAATAAAATAGATTTACTTTTTTCAACATCTAAAACTGGCATTCCATAAATCGGACTCTGTGGATCGGTTTTTGCAACAGGATTTGTTACATCGTTTGCTCCTATTACATAGGCTACATCACAATTTGCAAAATCATTATTTATTTCTTCTAATTCAAATACTTCATCGTAAGAAACATTTGCTTCAGCTAATAAAACATTCATATGTCCTGGCATTCTTCCAGCGACTGGATGAATAGCATAAGTCACTTTCACTCCATTTTTTTTTAATGCATCCACCATTTCTCTTAATGCATGTTGAGCTTGTGCAACTGCCATTCCATATCCTGGCACTATAATTACTGAAGATGCATTTTTCATTAAGAATGCAGCATCATCTGCATTTCCACTTTTTACAGGTTTTTGGTCTTTAGATTTGCTTGTAGATGATTGATCTGTTGCACCCCAGCCGCCGAGTATAACGTTAAAGAATGAACGGTTCATTCCTTTACACATAATGTAAGATAGTATTGCGCCTGATGAGCCAACTAATGCGCCGGTAATTATTAGTGCTGTATTTTCTAAAGTAAAACCAATTCCAGCTGCTGCCCAGCCTGAGTAAGAATTAAGCATTGAAATTACTACAGGCATGTCTGCACCACCAATTGGAATGATCAATAACACTCCTAACAAAAAAGAAATTATTATTAATGTCCAAAACAAATTATCAACTTGAACTTTACATAAGTAAAAAATTAGTCCAAACAAAATTAAACCTAACGACAAATTTAAGTAGTGTTGACCAAA
>CACAHI010000014.1 GCA_902532225.1 uncultured Pelagibacteraceae bacterium | reverse complement strand
GCATCCCTAAAAGGTCCATAAAAACTTGAAGCGTATTTGACAGCATAAGATAATATTTGTGTATTTTGTAAATTATTACTATCTAAAGCTTTTCTTATTTTTCCAATTCTTCCATCCATCATATCTGATGGTGCAATAACATCACAACCCATTTCAGCTTGTAATACTGATTGTTTAACTAATATATCAACAGTTTCATCATTTAAAACATTCCTTTTTTTTAAAATTCCGTCATGACCATGTGATGTATAAGGATCAAGGGCCACATCAGACATTACTCCAATCTTATCCTTATACTTTTTTTTAATTAATCTTATAGCTTTGCAAACTAAGTTATTTTCATTTAGAGCTTCAGTACCCATATTATTTTTTAACTTAAAATTAGTATATGGAAATAGAGCAACCAACGGTATTTTGTTTTTAACAGCTCCATCAAGAATTGTTGGTATTTTGTCTACACTATATCTATAAATTCCTGGCATTGATTTAATTGATTCTTTTTTATTCCTTCCATCAGTAATAAATATAGGTAGTATTAAATCATTTACTGAAAGAGTATTTTCTTCAACTAATCTTCTACACCAATCACTTTTTCGGTTTCTTCTGAGCCTTAAATTTGGATATTTTCCAGTGATAATCATTCTCAATAATTTTTATATGCGACAAAAGTTATATGTATTATAGTAAGAAATAAAGTATTTATTTAACACATGAACAATGTAACTTCTATAAACAATATACAATCTAGAAAAATGATTGGAGATTTCCAAAAGCAAGATATCAGGTTTGATATTGATAAACTGAGAAATGCTTGCAATGAAGTTTTAAAATTAAAAGGATTTGATACAAGTTTAGGTGTACCACATTTTGCAGGTATATCTCTTAATCAAATTCCAGGAGATCCAGACTCTATCAAAGGTAGCAAGGTTAGAGGTGTATATTGGACTAAACCTGACTCTACAGGAATAGAAGTTTCAAGAGATGTTAGAATTGATGAAAGTAAATACACTGAGTTTGTAAAAGATTTTCAACACACTTATTTTAAAGATGTTTATGATGAATTATCAAAAAAATATAAATTAGGTAGAGTTAGACTTTTATTGAAAGAACCAAGATCAACTTTAAGTTGGCATAGAGATCCAGAACCAAGATTACATATACCTATTTATACAAATCCAGGAGCGATAATGGTAATAGATAAGGTTGCACAACATATGCCGGCTGACGGATCGGTTTGGGTTACCAATAATCTTAAATATCATAATGCTTTTAATGGTGGAGAAGAAAATAGAGTCCATTTAGTTGCATGTGTTTTAGACTATAAATTTAATTAATTTTAGTTTATAAATCAAATTAAGTTGAAAAAGATTTTTATTGCATCAGATCATGCTGGTTATAAATTAAAGCAAAGTATAATTAAAAAATATTCAAAATTAAAAAAAATTACAGATTTAGGACCTTTTTCAAACAATTCAGTTGATTACCCAGATTTTGCGAAAAAACTATCAAAAAAAGTAGCTAGCAATAAAGGGAGTTTTGGAATTTTGATTTGTGGTTCAGGAACGGGAATGGCTATAGCAGCAAATAAAACTAAGAATATTAGAGCTGCGTTGTGCTACAGTAAGAAAAATACTCAATTATCGCGATTGCATAATAATGCAAACATCATTACATTAGGTGAAAGGCTGATTGATAAAAATAATGCATTTAGCTTAATAAAAATTTTCTTAAGTACAAAATTTGAAGGTGGTAGACACTTAAGAAGAGTTAAAAAAATTTAGTTATGTCTAGTGAAAATAAATATTTAAATGATCAATATAAATCTTTTTTCGAAGATAGTTTATCAAAAACTGACCCTGATTTGTATAAAGCAATTAGTGATGAACTAAAAAGACAACAAGAACATATTGAATTAATTGCTTCTGAAAACATTGTTTCCCAAGCTGTACTAGAAGCTCAAGGGTCTGTTTTAACTAATAAATATGCCGAAGGATATCCAGGCAAAAGATACTATAATGGATGTGAACATGTGGACGTTGCTGAAAATTTAGCAATTGAAAGATTGAAAAAATTATTTAATTGTAAATATGCCAATGCACAACCTCACTCAGGAGCCCAAGCAAATGGAGCTGTATTTTTAGCTTTACTAAAACCTGGTGATACATTTATGGGAATGAGTTTAAATTCTGGTGGACATATAACTCATGGATTAAAAATATCAATGTCAGGTAAATGGTTTAACGCTATAGGCTATGATGTTGATAAAGAATCCGAATTAATTGATTATGATAATGTTGAAAAAATTGCTTTGGAAAATAAACCAAAACTTATAATAGCAGGTGGAAGTGCTTACTCTAGGGTAATTGATTTCAAAAAATTCAGAGAGATAGCTGATAAAGTAGGGGCATATCTAATGGTTGATATGGCTCATTTTTCTGGTTTAGTTGCTGGCAAGGGTTATCCTAATCCTTGTGTACATGCACATGTAGTAACTTCAACAACCCATAAAGTTTTTAGAAGTGCCAGAGGGGGAATTATTTTAACTAATCATGAAGATTTAGCAAAAAAATTTAATTCTGCTGTATTTCCAGGTTATCAAGGTGGACCTTTAATGCATATAATAGCAGCCAAAGCTGCTGGTTTTTTAGAAGCATTAAGACCTGAATTTAAAGATTATATAAAATCTGTATTAGCTAATGCAAAAATTTTATCTGAAACACTAAAGAACAATGGATTTAAAATTTATTCAGGCGGCACAGATTCTCATTTAATGCTAGTCGACTTAAGACCTTTTAGTGTTAAAGGAAATCTCGCTGCTGAAAGCTTATCAAGAGCAAATATTACTTGTAATAAAAATGGAATTCCATTTGATAGTGAGAGCCCAATGATCACATCTGGCATTAGACTTGGAACACAGGCAGCAACTACCAGAGGCTTCGGTTTAAAAGAATTTGAAAAAGTAGGTGAATTAATAACAAAAACAATTAAAGGATTATCACAAAGTCCTAATGATAATAGTAAAACGGAAGATGATGTAAGAAAAGAAGTTGTTGATTTATGTTCAAATTTTCCAATTTATAAAAACTTAAGATAAAAATAAATTATGATTTGTCCAATTTGTAAAAAAGGCGAAACCTCAGTTGTTGACTCTAGACCAACAGAAGATGGAAACGCCATAAGAAGAAGAAGATTATGCATATGTGGTGAAAGATTTACAACATTTGAGAGAATACAGTTTAGAGAGTTGATGGTTGTAAAGAAGAATGGAAGAAAATCTGCTTTTGATAGAGATAAGCTTTCAAAGTCTTTATACATAGCATTAAAAAAAAGACCTATAGATACAGAGACTGTTGAAAAATTTTTAACAAAAATTACTCGTTCTCTTGAAGAACTCGGTCAAAGTGAAGTTTCTAGCAACACCATAGGAACTATGGTAATGGATGGTTTAAAAGAAATTGATCCAGTTGCTTACGTTAGATTTGCATCTGTTTACAGAAACTTTAGAGAAGAAAAAGATTTTGTTCAATTTGTTGACAAGTTAGATGTCTACAAAAAAAGATAAATTTACATTACAAGACAAAATATACATGAAATTTGCTATTAATTTAGCAAAAACAAATGATGGCATTACTGAGCCTAATCCCTCCGTTGGCTGCTTAGTTACCAAGAAAAATAAAATAATTTCTTATGGTGTCACTAGTGTTAATGGAAGACCTCACGCTGAAACTGTAGCTTTACGCAAAAATAGAAAAAATATAGCTGGTTCTACTGTTTATTTAACCCTTGAACCATGTTCTCATTACGGACTAACACCACCATGCACTAATGCATTAATAAAAGCAAAAGTGAATAAAGTTATTTATTCACTTAATGACATCGATTCTAGATCAGCAAATAGAGCTAAAAAGATTTTAAAATCAAATAATATACTATCTAAGTCAGGCTTACTATTAAAAGAAACCAAAAAATTATATAAACAATATATTTATACAAAAAGGAATAAACTACCTTACGTAACTGGTAAACTTGCCTGTTCATCTAATTTATATATTTTAAAAAATAGGTCTTTTATCACAAATGAACATTCAAGAAAAATATCACATTTATTAAGATTTAAAAATCAAGGTTTGTTAACTTCATATAAAACAATAAATTCAGATAACCCAAAATTAACATGTCGTCTAAATGGATTAGAGAAATTTTCTCCTACTATAATAATTTTAGATAAAGATTTAAAAATTAAATCTAATTCATTTATATTAAAATATAAAAAGATTAAAAAAACTATAATTTTTCACAATTCGAATAACAGTTTAAAAATTAATCACTTAAAAAAAAAAGGAATTAAATTAATTTATTTTAAAACTAATAAAGAAAATTATTTTGATTTAAAAACAATCCTTAAAAAAATTTACTCACTTGGAATTTGCACTTTACTTGTTGAAGCAGGAAAAGAATTAACTGTTAAAATGATATCCAAACAATTATTCAATCAATTTTATCTGTTTAAGGGCAGTAAAGTTATTAATAGTAGTGGAAAAATCAAAGTTTTTAATATTAAAAATGAATTAGATTTAAAATTTAAAAATAAAAAAATTATTGATACATATATAGATAAAGACAAATTAATACACTATTACTAGCAAATGTTTAATGGAATAATTTACAACAAAGGTAAAGTTTATAAAATTGAGAGAAGAAAATTAGGGTTAAATCTCTTTATTAAATCATTACTGAAAATTAGTAAAAAGCAAGTAGGAATTTCAGTTTCCTGTGACGGTGTGTGTCTAACTTTAATTTCCTTTAAAAATAAAATATCAGAATTTTATTTGTCAAACGAAACTATACGTAAATCTAAATTCAAAAATATTAAGATTGGTGATGAAATAAATTTAGAACTACCTTTGAAAAAAGGCCAAAATATTTCAGGACATATATGCCAAGGTCATGTTGACACAGTAGCTAAGATACAAAAAATCAAAAATATTGATAAATCTTTTTTGTTTAATTTTAAAATTGAAAGAAAATTTATGAAATATTTAGTAGAAAAAGCATCTATTTTAATAAACGGTATATCTTTAACTATATCCAAAATTAATACAAATACATTTGAAACCTGGATTATTCCTCACACTTTTAAATCAACTAATTTATCTAGGTTAAAAAAAAATGATTTAGTTAATATAGAAATTGATATTTTATCAAAATATATAAAAAACTTTTTAAATGAAAAAAAAAAAATTTAGTACTATTCAGAGCATAATACAAACTGCGAAAAAAGGCGGTATGTACATTTTAGTCGATGATGAAAATAGAGAAAATGAAGGTGATTTAGTTTTCTGCTCTTCTGATGTTAATTCAAAAAAAATTAATTTCATGGCAAAATATGGAAGAGGTCTAATTTGTTTGGCATTAGATGCTACTCAAGCAAAAAAATTAGGACTATCTTATATGTCTCCAGTTAATCAATCTAGAAATCAAACAGCATTTACTATTTCTATTGAAGCAAAAAAAGGTGTAACAACAGGCATATCTGCACAAGACAGAGCGAAAACAATTAAGGTAGCCACAAAAAAAAATGTATTAAAAAATGAAATTGTATCACCTGGCCATGTTTTTCCCATAATTTCTAAGAATGGAGGTGTTCTTGTTAGAGCCGGACACACAGAAGCTTCAGTGGATATATCTATGTTAGCAAAAAAAAATACATCCGCTGTTATTTGTGAAATAATGAGTGAAGACGGAACAATGGCAAAAGGTGAGAAGTTATTTAATTTTGCAAAAAAACATAAACTTAAAATCGGAAGAATAGATGATCTTATTGCTTATAGACTTAAAAAAGAAAAGTTAATTAAAATTAAAAAAAAATCACATATTAAAGTTAAAGGAAAAAATTATTTAATAAAAATATTTGAAAATTTATTAGATGGATCTGAACATTTTGCGCTAATAAAAGGAAAAGTTAAAAAAAGCATAGTCCCACGTGTTAGAGTTATTTCTTCTAATGTTGTTCAAAACTATTTACTTAATCAAAAATTACCAAACTCTTTTAGCAATACTCTTAATTATTTTAAAAAATATAACAATTGTGTTTTAATATTCATAAGAGATACTAACTTAGGTTCTGTAACGCAAACATTACGTGATTATAAGAGCAAAACTTTCTATAAAAAAGGTAAAGATAAATTGATCAAAAATTATGGTATTGGAGCACAAATTATTAAATCTTTACAGATTACAAATATGATATTAGTAACTAGATCTAGAAAAAAAGTTGTTGGTTTAGATGGTTATGGAATTAAAATAACAAAGCAAGAGATTATAAAATGAAAAATAAAAAAATATTAATCGTTAGTGCAAGATACTATCACAATTATTCAAATTTTTTAGAAACTCATGCTATTTCATTTATTAAATCTAAAAAAATTAAATCAAAAATTATTAGAGTTCCAGGTGTATTTGAGATTCCTGTTACAATATCTAAAAATATAAAAAAGTATGATGCTTTTATTGCTTTAGGATGCGTTATTAAGGGTGAGACGCCTCATTTTGATTTTATCTCATTAGCTACTTGTAATGCTATTATGAAATTATCAATTGATTACAAGAAACCTATAGGTAATGGCATAATAACAAGTTTAAATCGAAAACAAGCATCTATAAGATCAAAAAAAAAAGGAGGAGAAGCAGCAAAAGCCGTTATCTCTGTCTTATCACAAAAAAATGTCTCTTGAATATAGTCCAAAAAATAATCCAAGAGTCATAGTAATTCAAAAACTTTATGGAAAGTATTTTAATAAGGATGAAAATTTAACATTTCCAAAACATCGATTTAAAAAATTTATTAAAGATGTAGTCAATGGAACTATTGAAAGAGATGAAGTTATTAAGGTCGAAATATTCAATCATCTAAATTTAGATTTAGATTTAAAAAAACTTGATAAAATTTTTCAAGTGATAATAAAAAGTGCGATATTTGAGTTCTTATATAAACCCAAAACATCTTCAAAAATAATTATTAATGAATATTTAAAGGCTTCAAATTTTTTTATTGAAGATGGACAAACAAAATATTTAAATGCTTTATTAGATAAAATTTCAAAAAAGATAAGAAGATCTAATGGATGAATTTACATTAATAACAAAATATTTTAAAAAACTCTCAAATAATAATTCAGGTGCAAAAAATTTAAACGACGATGTTTTTTTTGATAAGAATAAAAAACTAGTTGTATCGATCGATACTTATAATGAAAAAATTCATTTTCCTGATTTTAAATCACCAAATCTTGTAATAAAAAAAATTATACGATCTTCTATTTCAGATTTGATTTGTAAAGGTGTGAAACCAGAATATTATTTCATATCTGGAAGTGGTAATAAAAATCATTTTACAAAAAAAAATTTAAAAAAGATTTCAAAATCACTAAATGAAGAGCAAAAAAAGTATAATTTAAAATTATCAGGTGGTGACACTGTAACTTCTAAAAAAATTTCTTTTTCAATAACAACTATAGGATTTTCAAGTAATATTATTGAAAGAAATAAAGCTAGATTAAATGATGATATATATGTAACTGGAAATATAGGAGATAGCTTCCTAGGTCTTCAACTAATCAAAAAAAAAATTAAAATTTCTTCAAAATTGAAAAATTATTTTATTAATCAATTTTATTGTCCTAATTTACCTCATAAGATTTATAAAGAAATATATAAATTTGCCAACACATCAATGGATGTATCTGATGGATTAATATCAGATATGTTTAAACTTATTAATAAACAAAAATTATCTTTTGAAATTGATATCAATAAAATTCCTATTTCAAATAATTTAAAAAATTATTTAAATAAACACAAAAAAAAACGAAGTAATTATTTATTTAATGGTGATGATTATCAAATACTATTCACAGCTTCAAAAAAGAAACGATTATTGATCAAATCAATCGGAAAAAAAATGAATCAAAAAATTACAAAAATTGGCAGTATAAATAATGGTTATAAAAAAAATTTTGTAAAACTGGACAATAAACCCCAAAATTTAACTAAATTTAAAGGTTATTCACACAAGTTTTGATAAGTTAAATATTGCCTTTTATACCTTTTTTTGTAATGTGCGCTTTTTAATAATTACTAAATAACTAACAATTAAAGGAATTATGGAAGCTTCAGCATCAAATATACTTCAATTTATAATTTTAGCAGGTTTATTATCAATCGTTTACGGTTTTTTTACAGGAAAAAATATTTTAAGTTCAAGTCCAGGTAATAGTAAAATGCAGGAGATAGCTTCGGCTATTCAAGTTGGAGCTAAAGCTTATTTAAATAGGCAGTATAAAACTATTGCTATAGTAGGAATTGTTGTATTAGTAATTATTAGTTATGCATTTAGCATATTGGTTGGATTGGGTTATCTTATAGGCGCAGCTTTATCCGGAATCGCAGGATATGTTGGTATGCTCGTATCAGTTCAAGCAAATGTAAGAACAGCGGAAGCATCTAGAAAAGGCTTAGCTCAAGGGCTATCGATTGCTTTTAAATCAGGCGCAGTTACTGGGATGTTGGTTGCTGGTTTGGCGCTTTTATCTATTGCTGTTTATTATTATTTATTATTATCATTTAATGTAGATGAAAGAGAAATCGTAAATGCTTTAGTTGCATTAGGTTTTGGAGCATCACTTATTTCAATTTTTGCAAGACTTGGTGGTGGAATTTTTACTAAGGGCGCTGACGTTGGTGCTGATTTAGTTGGAAAAGTTGAAGCAGGTATACCTGAAGACGATCCTAGAAATCCTGCTGTAATAGCTGACAATGTTGGTGATAATGTTGGAGATTGCGCAGGTATGGCGGCAGATTTGTTTGAGACATATGCAGTTACAATTGTAGCAACAATGGTTTTGTCCTCTATTTTTTTCCACGGTGATCTTAATATGATGGTTTATCCTTTATCTATTGGAGGTGCATGTATATTAACATCAATAATTGGAACTTTTTTTGTAAAATTAGGTAAATCTAAAAATATTATGGCCGCATTATATAAAGGTTTCGTAGTGACAGCTGTAACATCACTAATAATTTTATATCCAATAACAGATTATGTTTTAGGTTTAGATAATAATTACTCAATTACAAACAAATCATTTACAGGAATGAGTTTATATCTTTGTGGTGTTATAGGTTTAATTATAACTGGTTTATTAATTTGGGTTACAGAATACTACACAGGCACTAATTATAGACCTGTTAAAAGTGTTGCATCTTCTTCTACAACAGGTCATGGAACTAATGTTATTCAAGGGTTAGCTGTATCAATGGAAGCTACAGCAATTCCAGCATTAATTATTGTTGGAGGTATTCTGTTAACAAATTATATTGCTGGACTTTTTGGTATAGCGATAGCTGTAACCACTATGTTAGCTTTAGCGGGCATGGTAGTTGCTTTAGATGCTTATGGTCCAGTAACTGACAATGCTGGTGGCATAGCTGAAATGTCTAATTTACCAAAAAATGTTAGAAAAACTACTGATGCACTTGATGCTGTTGGCAACACTACTAAAGCCGTAACAAAGGGATACGCAATTGGATCAGCTGGGCTAGGAGCTTTAGTATTATTTGCAGCTTATACAGAAGATATTAAACATTTTTCTAAAGTTGCTGGATCTAAATTAGAAGGAATTGTTGTTACATTTGATTTATCAAACCCTTTCGTTGTAGTTGGATTATTAGTTGGAGGAATGTTGCCATATTTATTTGGTTCAATGGGTATGCAAGCTGTTGGAAGAGCAGGTGGAGCTGTTGTAATTGAGGTTAGACGTCAATTTAAAAAAATTCCAGGAATTATGAAAAGAAAATCAAAACCTGATTATGGAAAATTAGTAGATTTGTTAACCAAGGCTGCAATTAAAGAAATGATAGTGCCATCATTATTACCTGTATTGTCACCTATTGTTTTGTATTTATTTATTTTACAAATAGGAGGTCAAGTCGCTGCTTTATCAGCGGTGGGCGCAATGTTATTAGGTGTAATAATTACCGGATTGTTTGTTGCTATATCAATGACTGCTGGTGGGGGCGCCTGGGATAATGCAAAAAAATATATTGAAGATGGAAATTTTGGAGGAAAAGGCTCTGAAGCACATAAAGCAGCAGTAACAGGTGATACAGTGGGAGATCCTTATAAAGATACAGCAGGACCAGCTGTTAATCCCATGATTAAAATTACGAATATAGTTGCACTTCTTTTGCTAGCTGTAATCGCAGGATAATTTATTTTCTTCTTTTTCTATTTTGGAAAGGATCATTAATTTTTTGTCTTATACTTGTTAGAAAATTATAAATAAATGATTTTTTTGAATATGTATTTTCAGTTATACTTTCTGTAAATTTATTATCATTTAATTTATCTATATTTACAAAATCTTTTTTGGCTAATAAGCCCATTTTATCAATTTCTAGTATTAAAACATTATTTTTATCTATTTTAGTGTTACCTAAGGCTAAGGCTGATCTATTAATTTTCTTTCTTTCTATATATATCCATACATCATTATTAAAGGTACTTTTTGTCGATGGCGGACCTAAAATTTTAAGTATATCGTTTTTATTTGTTTCGTTTATAATTAACTTAGATTGTTTTTTTTCTAATGAATTAATACCATGATGTTTTATAACTTTATTTGTTGTACAACTTGAAATTAAAAAAAGAAAAATAATTAAAATTTTTATCATGAATACAGAATATACTAATATTTATAACAATTTAATCAATTTAACTAGAAATAAACAGTTATTTAATTATTTCACTAAAAATGACGAATTTTCAGATAGATTAATAATATTTTTAATTCATTTTGGTTTTTTTCTTAAAGTATTCAAATTTGAAGTGTCTAAAAAAAAAATGCAAAATTTGTATGACTATGTTTTTAAACAATTAGAAATTAGTATTAGAGAAGTAGGTTATGGCGATGCATCAATTAATAAAAGAATGAAAAATTATATTAACTTATTTTATTCAATTATTAATCAAATAGAAAATTGGGATAAATATGATTTTCAAAAAAAAAATGCTTTTTTTTCTGACTATTTAAATAAATCCATTAATATGGATAAATTAACAGTATATTTTGATAAATATTATATTTTTTTAAGAAATAATACTTTTAATTCTTTTTCAAAAGGTGTAATTAAAGCTAAATTTTAGTTATGGCTGTACCAAAACGTAAAACTACTAGATCAAGATCTGGAAAAAGAAGATCACATATTAGGTTTTCTACCAAAAATGTCATAGAGGATAAAAAATCAGGCGAATACAGACTGTCACATCATTTAGACTTAAAAACAGGCATGTATAAAGGCAGACAAGTATTAGATCCAAAAGAATAATATTATAAATGACAAAAAAAATTACTTTTGCAGTTGATGCAATGGGTGGCGAAGATTCACCTAAAAAAATAGTTGATGGAATTAAACTATTTAATAAAAATAATAAAGACGTTTATTTTAAAATTTTTGGTAATAAAAATTCTATAGAAAAACACTTAAATAATTTTATAGATAAAAATTCTTTTGAAATAATAAATACTGAAAATCAAGTTGTTGATACAGACAGTGCTTTAGGTGGTGCCAAAAAAGGTAAGGACACAAGTATGTGGTTGGCCATTGAGAGTGTTAAAAATAAAGAATCTGATATAGTAATTTCTGCAGGTAATACAGGAGCACTATTTGTTATATCTAAACTTAATCTTAAAATGATTGAAAATATTGATAAACCCGCATTATCTGGTTTGTGGCCAAATAAAAATGGAATGAATGTAGTATTAGATTTAGGGGCAAATATTGATTGTAGTGAAAAAAATTTAATTGATTTTGCTTTAATGGGTTCATCATTATTTAAATCACTTTTTTCTAATGAAACGCCTAAAGTTGCATTATTAAACGTAGGTTCTGAAGAAATTAAAGGAAATGATAAAATTAAAAATACATATAAAAAATTGTCTGAAATTAGAAATAATAACTTTGAATTCAAAGGATACATAGAAGGTAATAAAATAATGGACGGAGACGTAAATGTGATTGTAACAGATGGTTTTACTGGAAATATAGCTTTAAAAACTGCAGAGGGTACAGCAAATTTTTTAATTAAAGAACTAAAAAATACTTTATCGAATAATATTTTTGCTAAAATCTCCTCTGCTATAAATTTTTCTAATTTAAAAAAATTTAAAAATAAATTAGATCCAAGACTGTATAATGGAGCGATATTTATAGGTTTGGACTCGCCAGTTGTTAAAAGCCATGGATCAACTGACTATATTGGTTTTTCAAATTCTTTAAATGTATGTAAAAAAATTATAAAAGGAGACTTGATCAATAAGATTAAAGAAAATATTATCTAATATTGTGAGAAATAACTTAACAAAAAAAAATATTATTAATTCTATTTATATGCAAATAGGGTTTTCAAAAAAAATTTCAGAACATATATTAGATGATTTACTCCAATTATTTACAAATAATATAAAAAATTCTAAAAAATTGAAAATATCAAAATTTGGTACATTTTTTTTAAGAGAGAAAAAAGCAAGAATTGGCAGAAATCCGAAGACTAAAATTTCATCAATTATAAAACAAAGAAAAGTTATTTCATTTAAGGCCTCCAAAGAGTTTAAGAATTACATTAATACTGATGAATAAAAATTATACAGCATATAAAACTATTGGTGAAGTCGCTGAGATTCTAGGTTTAGTGAACAAAAGTAATGGCAATATTAATACTCATACAATTAGGTATTGGGAAAAAGAATTTAAACAAATTAAACCAAAAATTTTTTCTGGTAAAAGAAGATATTATGATGAAAAAAATATCGAATTGTTAAAAAAAATTCATTTTTTACTTAAGTCTGAAGGTTTAACAATAAAAGGTGTAAAAAAATTATTAGAAAAAAATATTTCTTATGAAAATGTTGAAAAATCTGAAAAAAAACTCAATTTAATTGACAAAAAAAATATTAAAAATAAATTGAACAAAATATCTAACCTGTTAAAAGAAATAAAAAATTTAAAATAAAATGGCAAAAAAAACTCATGTCAAAGTAAGGCTTGTTCCAGAAGAAAAACCTGATAGTCCTTTTTTTTACTATGTAAAAAAACCTGCAGGTGGTGAAAAAGCTAAAGTAAAACTAAAAGCTAGAAAATACAATCCAAGCACAAGAAAGCATGAAGTTTTTATTGAAAAAAAACTCCCGCCTCATAGTAAATAATTTATTTTTTTTTAAAAATCTTTCTCTCATAATTAATATAAGACCAAATCATATTTTTCCAGATCCTGTGTGTAATTTTAGGGTCAATATTTTTTCTAATCGATTTTTGTTTAACACCCTTTAGAATGTTAGATATTCTTTTTTTATCTACAATTTCTTTTTTAAATACCTTTAATTGCACAACTTTATCTACAAGTTTAGTTCTTTTTTTAATTAACTCTATTAATTTATTATCCAAGGAATCTAGTTTTTTCCTTATTAAAATTAATTCTTTTTTATTTTTTGGCGACATTTATACAATTGGTTTTATTAAAAAATAATATATTTATCTTAATATGTACATAGAAAATTCTTATTTAAAAAAACAATTTTCAATTTGGTTATTGTTAATGTTATTGATTATTTCTATAATAATTATAGTTGGTGGTTTAACTAGATTAACTGACTCTGGGCTATCAATAACTGAATGGGAATTATTTTCTGGTTTTTTGCCACCTTTTAATGAATCTGATTGGGACCATTATTTCAGCCTATATAAAAAAATACCTGAGTACCAACTTCAAAATTTTTCTATGGATTTGGCAGAATTTAAAGTTATTTTTTGGTGGGAGTGGGCACATAGATTTTTAGGCCGTTTGCTTGGAATATTTTTTTTAGTTCCTTTGATATATTTTTCTTTTAAAATTGGTTTTTCTAAATTGTATAAAATTTATTTTATTTTTTTACTTATTTGTTTTCAAGGTTTTATGGGATGGTACATGGTTTCCAGCGGCTTGGTTGAAAGAGTTGATGTAAGTCATTTTAGATTGTCAGCACACTTGATAATTGCTTTCATTATCTTATCTCTGATTTTTTGGAATTTTTTAAAGTTAAATTTAGCAAATAATTATATAATAAAAATTAATTTTTATTTACCTTCCTTTTTTTTGTTAATTATCTTTTTACAAATATTAATGGGTGCTTTCGTATCAGGAATGGATGCAGGTACAATATACAATTCCTGGCCATTAATGGGAAATTCTTACTTTCCTGATGATAATAATTTAATTAATTTGTTTACATTATCAGCTTTTAGCGAACCATCTATAGTTCAATTTTTTCATAGAAATTTAGCTTATTTAATTTTAATTTTTTACTTATTTATTTTATATAAAATTTATAAAAATAAAATTGTTGGTTCTTATAATTCAATTAAAATTATAGGTCTTATACTTATTCTGCAGATTGTACTTGGAATATTAACTTTGTTATATGGTGCACAGATATACTTTGCATCTATGCACCAAATATGTTCAATTTTTTTAGTCAGTTCTTGTATTTATTTCTTATACTTGAACTCAAATACTAACTAACGGCTTTTAATCCAGGTTTACCCGAAGCATCCAAGGCTTGATTTAAATCAGCTACAATATCATCAGGATGTTCTATGCCTATTGATAATCTTACATAACCCGGAGTTACACCAGCTGCTAATAATTCTTCTTTTGTTAATTGACTATGAGTTGTTGTAGCAGGATGTATAGCTAAACTTCTTGCATCTCCAATGTTAGCTACATGATAAAACATTTTTAAGGCTTCGATAAATTTCTTGCCTGCTTCAACTCCACCTTTAACTTCAATTCCAACAAGCGCTCCATTTCCACCTTTAAAGTATTTTTTTGATCTAGCACCAATTTCACCTTTATGAAGGGTAGGGTAAATTACTCTTTCAACATTTTTATGCTTTTGTAAAAATTCGACAACTTTTTCAGCATTTGAACAATGTTGTTTCATTCTTAATGGAGCAGTTTCCAAACCCTGTATAAGTCCCCAAGCATTATCAGGAGCTAATGGTGCACCTAAATCTCTTAATAAACATACTCTAGCTCTAACAGCAAATGATACATTTGCTCCTGTTAATTGTGGCACTACTTCTCCCCAAACAGCACCTCCATAACTAGCATCAGGTTCATTAAAATTTGGTTGTCTTTTTGGATTAGCAGTCCAATCAAAATTTCCTCCGTCAACTAAACAACCTCCTATAACTGTTCCGTGACCGCCAATGAATTTTGTTAATGAATGAACTACCACAGCTGCACCATGATCTATTGGTTTACAAATTATTGGTGATGCTGTGTTATCCATAATTAATGGAATATTGTGTTTTCTTCCAATATCAGCAACTTCTTTAATTGGAAAGACTCTTAGATAAGGATTTGGAAGAGTTTCCGCATAAAAAGCTCTAGTTCTTTCATCAATAGCTTTTTCAAAATTCTTTGGATCAGATGGATCTGCATATCTTACTTCTATACCTAACTTTTTTAATGTATGAGTAAATAAATTTACAGTTCCACCATAAAGATCTGTTGAACTGACAAAATTATCACCAGCTTGACAAACGTTAACTATAGCAAACGTAGAAGCCGCTTGACCAGATCCAACCGTTACACACGCAAGTCCGTTTTCAATTGCCGCTACTCTTTTTTCAAGAACATCGTTTGTAGGGTTCATTATTCTTGTATAAATATTTCCAAATTCTTTAAGCGCAAATAAGTTTGCCGCATGGTCAGTATTATTAAATTGATATGAAGTTGTTCTATATATAGGCACAGCTACAGCTGTTGTTGCAGGATCGCTTCTATAATCTCCACCATGAAGAGCTATAGTTTCGGGATTTTTTGATTTACTCATAAATGTTAACTCCTTTTTTTTCTTGTTTTTTTAAGATACAAAATAATTATTTTGCTTTGATTAATTGTAATATGACTCTTAATACATAAGCAAGTGATAAAAACCTATATAATTAAGGTATTTTTAATATTTAATTTCACGTTATAATTGACAAGGTAATATTTTATAAGTATTAATCCGGCATTCATGACAAAATTTGTAAAAAAGAGTGAAATTAATAATAATTGGTATGAAATTGATGCGTCGAATGCTGTAGTGGGTAGATTAGCATCTGTGATTTCAAAGATAATTAGAGGAAAAAATAAAACTACATATACACCTCATATGGACAATGGTGATTTTGTAATTGTAAAAAATATTGAAAAAATAAAGTTTACAGGAAAAAAATTTCAAAATAAAAAATATTTTAAACACACAGGTTATCCAGGAGGAATAAAAGAAACAACTCCCGAAAAACTTTTTGTAAAAAAACCTGGTGAAGCTTTAAAGTTAGCTGTAAAGAGAATGCTTCCTGGTGGCCCTTTAGCAAAAAAACAACTAACTAAACTAAAAATTTATACAGGATCTGAACACCCTCATTCAACGCAAAATCCTATAACGATAGATATTACAAAATTAAATAATAAAAATATTGTACGGGTTAGATAAATGGAAACACAGGAATTAAAAAATAAAAAAATTAAATTAGATTTTAAAGATAGTAAATATGCAACAGGCAGAAGAAAAAAATCAATTGCAAAGATTTGGTTAAAAAAAGGTTCAGGAAATATTTATGTAAATGGAAAAAAATATGATGAATATTTTAAAAGAGAACAACATAAAATGAAATTACTTAGACCATTTGATATAATTTCTCAAAGCACAGATTACGACGTAAGATGCAATGTAAGAGGAGGAGGTCTGTCTGGGCAAATTGGAGCTATATCTCACGGAATATCAAAAGCTTTAGTTATGTTTGATTCGAATTTAAAAACTACTCTTAAAAAAGAAAAACTTACCACAAGAGACTCCAGGGCCGTTGAAAGAAAAAAATATGGTCATAAGAAAGCAAGAAGAAGCTTTCAATTTTCTAAAAGATAATATTTTTTTTCTTAATTACTGTTATAATGAAATATGCCCAAGATTAACGTATTAATTGCCGGATCAACTGGATACATAGGTATTCAATTAGTAAAATTATTAATTAAACATCCAAATGTAAAAATAAAATATCTTTGTGGCAAATCTTCAGTTGGAAAAAATATTTCTAAATTTGATAGTAAATTAAAAAAAAAAAAATTGCCTAAAATTGTTAAATTTAACAAAAAGTATCTAAATGATGTTGATGTTGTTTTTTCTTCTTTACCTAATGGTGAAGCTCAAATTATATCAAAAAATCTCTTAAAAAAAAATTTACTGATTGATCTTTCAGCAGATTTTAGACTTGAAAGTTCTAAAATATACAAAAAATATTATAAGATTTCTCATAGAGCTAAAAAAAAAATTAAAGATAGCATCTATTCAATACCTGAATTGTCTAAGAAAAAAGTTAAAAATTATAAAATAATTTCTTGTCCTGGCTGTTATCCAACTTCAATTTTAATACCTCTTATCCCTTTGCTTAAAAATAATTTAATTTCCACTAATATTATAGCAGATTCTAAATCTGGATATTCTGGAGCTGGCAGAGGAGTTCATAAAAAATTTGCCGATAAAAATTTGTATGGATCGCTTTCAGCTTATGGGTTAGCAGTTCATAGGCATAATTCAGAAATTGATCAGGAATTAGACAGATATTATAAAGGTAAATTTAAACTTTCTTTTACACCTCATTTGACACCAATGTTTAGAGGAATTTTAACTACTATATATTTTGATATACCAAATGGACAAAGCTTGTCATTAATTTATAAAAGATTAATAAAGGAATATAAATCATCAAAGTTTGTTAAAATATGCAAGTTTAATAAAGCTATTAGCACAAACGATGTAATTAATACTAATAATTGTTTAATTTCAGTTTGTAAAAGTAAATTTAGCAGTAAAGGAATTATACTTTCTGCTATTGATAATTTAATTAAAGGAGGATCTGGTCAA